>PEVQ01000187.1:2333-7826 GCA_002780205.1 Elusimicrobia bacterium CG06_land_8_20_14_3_00_38_11 | reverse complement strand
ATTCAGCATCTATAGACCCTGAAACGAGTTCAGGGTGACAGACGAAGTACTTTACGGATGTAAAGTATTTTATGCTCCCCTTAGTAAAAATGTAAAATGTAAAATTAAAAATTTAGGTGAAAAGATTTAATAATAATTTTATCCATAATTTTTTATTTTTAACTTTTAATTTTTAATTGCCTCACTTGATTGCCGCTATTTTTCTCACATCTTTATCTTTGCCTGATTTAATTTCAAGAATATACACGCCGGTTGCCGCAATAATATCGTTCCCGTTTTTGCCGTTCCAAGTTATCTCATTCGTGTAGCCCTCCGGCTGTCCGACTGCGCCTTCCTGCCCCGCATCTATTTTTCTTTCATAAACCAAATCGCCGACAAGATTGAAAATCCGTATTAAAACATCGTCCGATTCCGTCAACACATATTTTATCGTTGTAGTTTCTTTATCCGGATTAAACGGGTTGGGATAGTTGACTATATTTGAGACCTTTTTTGTTGGCACAACCGATGCAACCGTCGTAAAATATGAAAAATGCTCAACATCAACCTTCACATATTTTTTGGTTTTATCAATAATTTGAGCAGCACGGGGAAATTCCCATCTGTTTTTTGTTTCGTCCAAGTTGGCAATCCGGATATTATCAATTTTTATATCCGTGTCGTCGACGTATCCGTCGGAATTTCCGTCCGAATAATTAAATCTCACGCTTCCTCTCGCTGAGATATTTTGAGGAACATTATTTTTGTCATAGACGGTAATTTTATATGCCTGTTGATTAATATATTTTATAAGACGGTCGGAAATGGAATCTTTTATGGCAGCGGAAAAATCAGCGGAGGTATTTTCAACTTTGACATAATAACCCGGCGGGAGTTCGTCTATCTCAACGCGAACCTTTCCATCGTCGGAGTCATCCTTGCTCCATGAGGCAATAAAATTAAACGGATTAGAAATAGCAATAGCGCCAAATGGGTCAAACGATGCAACTTTCCAGTAGTATTTCACATTTTCAGCAAGGTTGGTTGGCGTATATTCAGTATCCGTAATTCCCGAAACGACATTTGCATAGCGGAAATAACTGTCGGATGAATAATAAACGGTATATGTCAATAAATCTTCCGGATTCGGGTCAGTTGACTTCTGCCACACAAATTTCAGGGCCGCTATCGTATTGTAAGAATCATTAAGCGGTGAAATAAGCACGGGTGCAGACGGGGTCTTATTGTTATTATTGACTTCAAAATTAGCATCAGAAAAATCTTCAACAGTAAGCGGCGGGCTTCCGTCATCAGTTGCTAAAATTTTTATACGATATTTAGGCGAATTGGGATAAAGTATCGTATTCCACAAATAACTTGTAAAGATAATATTTTCGGCGATTTTTATATCGTAAGAATACCCGGAATTGGTTGAAGCGAAAATCGTGAATTTATGCGTATCCGCCAGATTTTCGTCGGTAACCGAAAAACTTATTGTGTAACTTCCCGAAATTTTTTCAGAACCATTCGGCTGAATTAAAGAGACAACCGGCGCAATATTCGAATTATCAACGGTAAAATAATTATCAGAAACATCAGAACCCGAAAGCCCTCTGGTGTCGGTCGCAGCAACCTTTATTTTGTGATATGCGGAATTTCTGACGGTCTTTGTATTCCATAAATAATATGTTGTTTTATCAGGAAGCCCGGAGGTAATCATAACGGTGAAATTTACACCGTCTGAAGAATCGTAAATCGCAAATTTATGCTCATCGTCCGGCGGATATGGGTCAGAGTATGTCCAAGAAACAGTTTTGTTTCCGGAAAATGTTTCGGAACCGTTTGGAAATTTTACAATAACCTGTGGTGCGGCATTTGTCATGCAAAACGGGGATGTTGAAGAAAGCAAAGAAACATTTCCGGTGCCGTCCTGCGTTTTCACGGAAAAATAATATGTTGTTGCATCTGAAAGTCCGTTAAAAGTAAATGTCTGGTTTTCACCCGGGATAATCGGTGATTTTGAAATTGTTTGTTCGCCGGACCAATTATTCTGCCAGTCGGTCTCTGTTAAAAAAGAGTATGTCGCATATCTGACAAAATATTTTCCTGTTGAAATATTGCCCGTACTTCCTGTGTTTTCGGGAGCGGTCCACAAAAGATTTATTGCTCCGTTGTAAGAACCTATAGACGCTGAAAAAGATGTTACGGCAGCAGGCGGAAATGTATCAATATAAAGCGTATAGGTGGATGAGCACAAGGAATAATTCGCTCCGTCATATCCATAAACCCACCATAAATATGTTCCGTGTGATAGAATTGTCGTCGTGGAATAAGAAGTCGTTGCTATATTTTCTGATGATATGATAACAGAACCGGCATTATCGGCAATCTCAATTTTATAAGAAACAGAGTCGCCGTCGTCGTCGGAAACAGCATACCAGTTAAAATCGGGTGTCGTAACATTTGTTGAAAAATTATTTGTCGGAGATAGTAGCGACGGTCTTGACGGACTTCTGTTGAAATGGACCGTAACGCTTTGAAGTGTGCCTGATAACGGCGGCTCCGTAGTATCAAAAAAGAATTTCAGTTTTAAGTACCTTTCGTTTGTAAGATTATTCTTGGTGTTATCATTCCAAATTCCTGTGGGGTCAACTCCATTATATGCAAAATCTGTACCTGATGTCCCGTCATAGCCGATAAAATCAGAATATGTTGAGTTATCTATTGAGGATGCAACTTGAAATTTTAGTGTTGTGTTTGAGGGTTCGCCATTCATTGTAGGTGCTTCAACAGAAAGCCAGTAAAGTTCCGTTGAAAATGGAGTATCAAAATAAATGGTTGTGTATGTGCCACTTGAACGGAAAACATAATTATAAAAATCATTTTTGTCACCGCTGTTATCCCTACCGCCGAACAGAAACGCTTTCTGAATTGAAGAAATATAATTCATTGAAAAACCGTATCTCGCAGTGGCAGTTTGAGACGGCTGTGAATTTGACCATTTATTAACGGCGTAATCATAAAACCATATATCGTCTTTATATGCCGGGGCGCTACCTCCAAACAAAACAGATCTTTCATTTCTTGTATCAAACACCATTTGAGTATCTTTTCTTGAAGTTATACTTCCGTCTGGAGTTTTGAGTGTCCATAAGTTTTGAATATAATTATAAACCCAGGTATCTGAAAGATAGACGCTATCGCCCTCACCACCAAAAATTACAAATTTTTGATTTTTTTTATCATAGCAACCTGAAGGTGCTACTCGTTTTGAAGGACCATATGCGCCTTTTGTCCAGGAGGAACCCGAAATATGATAAATCCATGTATCCGACGATTTTATGCCTTCATATTGTCCGCCGAATAAAATTATTTTATTATTGTCCGAATCATAAGCGGCACAGGAATACGCAGCAGCCGTCGGTGAGGAAACCGTTATAACCTCTGTCCAGTTATCCGTGTCAAAATTGTATTCCCAAGTATCGTTGAAAAATGCGGAGCCGTTGTATCCACCGAATAGAATCGCTTTATTTGTTCCTGAAGAAATTAGTATATGTCCGTATCTCGCAGCGGGAATTGTTGACGGCGATTTTTGAGTCCACTGGTTTGTCTGCGGATTGTAAATCCATGTGTCGTTCAATAAAACCGCACCCAAACCGCCGAATAAAACTATTTTATCTTTTGATGAACTGTATGCCGTCGCATGCCACTTTCTGGCAGTCGGGCCCGGAGTATTTGTAATATCGTAAAAATTATTTTCCAGATTGACATATCCGTCGGCGTCCGCCGTTCCGAAAACCATAGTATTTTCCTTTGGGTTTCCGGCGTTAAATTGATTATATGTCGTATATGTTGTAGAGGAACCGGCATAGAGACAATTAAAAATTAAAAATGTAAAATGAAAAATGATACAGGGTGTCATTCCGTGCTTGACACGGAATCTATAGATTCCCGATAGAGACATTCGGGAATGACTTTTACAAGTAATTTTTAATTTACAATTTTTCATTGTTTTAAATTGGTAATGTGAAAATAAAAGTTGAACCCTTGCCGAGACCGTCGGATTCCACCCGGATTTTTCCGCCGTGAAGTTCTATAATTTTTTTGGCAATTGAAAGTCCTAACCCAAACCCGCCTGATTCACGGGTTAATGATTGGTCAACACGGTAAAACTTTTCAAACACCTTTCCCAGATTTTCTTTAGAAATCCCTTTCCCGTTATCTTCAACCCCGATTTCAACTTCGCCGGCAGATTTTTCAAACCAGACAGATATTTTTCCGCCTTCACCGGTATATTTTATTGAGTTTGATAAAAAATTAGTGAGAACCTGTTTTATCCTTTCGCTGTCACAGTGAACGCAAACGGCATCGGCTGAAAAAATCTCCTGCGTAATTTCTATTTCTTTGTTATCGGCAAGCACCTGTATTTCTTTTATCGCATCGTTGACCAATTTATTTATTTCACAATGTGATTTTTTAATTTCCATAAAACCCGCTTCCATTTTGGCGAAATCAAGCAGGTCATTCACAAGCGATTTCATTTTATCCGTCTGTCTTGAGACAATCTCAAAAAGTTTTATTAACTGTTCATCTTCTTTCCGACGATGCTCTTTTCTTTTGTCCGTGTTAAATTCTTCAGTGTTCATAACAAGTTCCGCAGCGCCTGAAATCGCCTGAAGCGGCGTTTTTAATTCGTGTGAAACGGTGGATACAAACTCGTCTTTCAGTTTATCCATTTCTTTCATAGAAACCAATTGCGATTTAATTATTTTTACTTCCAGTGTTTTTTCAACAGTCATCAGAAGTTCCTTTATCTCAAACGGCTTGATTAGATAATCATCCGCACCTTTTTTGAGACATTCAATCGCAGTTTCAATCGTCGCATGAGCGGTAATTATGATAACCTCAATTTTAGGGGAGTCCTTTTTGATAATTTCCAAAAGTTTCATCCCGTCAATTTCCGGCATTCTTAAGTCAATTATTGCGACATCAAAATTGTCATTCTGAGCGGAGCGAAGAATCTTAACCGCTTCAAACGGATTAGTCGTTGTTTTTACGAAATAGCCGTTTTTTGTAAGTGCCTTTTCAATAAATTTCAGAATTTCCGGTTCATCGTCCACAACAAGAATTTTTTTTGGCTTCATATTTGTTCTCCTGTTTGTGTCATGCCGAATTCATTTCGGCATCTTATTCCAGCATCTCATGGGATTCCGAAATAAATTCGGAATGACATTCTTGGCTGTCATGCTGAATTCATTTCAGCATCTATACTTAAATCCTTCCATTCAGGATTAAAATCATTTATCAATTTTATTTTCCAATCTCTGTGCCAATTCTTTAACTGCTTTTCTCTTTTTATTGCACTTATGATATCACTTGTTACTTCGTAATATACTAATTTCGTCAGGTTGTATTTTTCCGTAAATCCTTTTACCAATTTGTTTTTATGTTCATACATTCTGCATTCAAGATTATTGGTAACCCCGATGTAAAGAACTTTGTTGCTTTTATTTG
>PEVQ01000187.1:0-2312 GCA_002780205.1 Elusimicrobia bacterium CG06_land_8_20_14_3_00_38_11 | reverse complement strand
GTTTCATTGCTTTTGGGATGCCGAAATAAATTCAGCATGACACGAAGTGTCACTTTGTGTCGCCTTTAAACTGTTTTACCCCCCCCCCGGTGTAGACAATTTGACCACGAATTCCGCTCCCTTGTTTTCACCGTCGGAAAAAACATAAATTTCTCCGCCGTGTTGTTTCACAATTCCGTAAGAAATAGAAAGCCCGAGACCGGAACCGTCTTTTCCGGTAGTGAAAAACGGTTCAAATAGTTTTGAAATATTTTCTTTAGGAATACCGATTCCCGTGTCTTTGAAAGAAATGACAACGAAGTTGTCATCCCGAACTTGTTTCGGGATCTTAAGAGATGCTGAATCAAGTTCAGCATGACAACTTGTTGTTATCGTCAATGTTCCGCCTTTGGGCATTGCCTTCCGTGCGTTTGTAATCATATTCAAAAACACTTGTTCAATATGCGACGGCGAAACCGTTATTTTCGGCAATTCCCCGAATTTTTTTTCAACCTTTATCTTTTTAAGTTCAAGTTGTTTCCCGTATAATGAAAGTGTCTTTTCTAAAAGTTTATTTATATCTTCGGGAACAAAATTCATTTCCTGCTGCCTTGAAAAATCCAGAAGCCCTTCTATTATTTTTTTGCAGTGAAGCGAGGCATTTTTTATCGCCTCTAATTCCTCGTTTTTTGTTTCCATAAGCAAAAGTTCCGTGTTGCCGAGTATGGTCTGCAGGGGATTTCCTATCTCGTGTGCAAGCCCCGCTGCTAACTCGCCGACAGAAGCAAGCCGACCCTGATGAATAAGTTGTAACTGAAGTTGCTTTATCTCTCTTAAATCCCTTAAGACACAGACAATTCCCAAAATCCGATTTTGATATTTTACCAAAGAAGCAGTTACTGAAACCGGTATTTTTTGTGTTCTTCCTTTAGTAAAAATTTCGGTTTCATAATTTTGAATAGAACCGTTCTTTGATAGAATACCAAGTCCGATATGCTGTAGCAGTTCTTCTTCTTCTTCTTCTTCTTCTTCTTCTGCAAAAATTATTCCCGCATGCTTACCAACAAGTTCTTTTTCTTCAATATAACCTGCTAATTCCATAGCGAGCGGGTTTGCCACAGTGATTCTACCCTTAGAATTTATCACAATTAAAGGGTCACCGATGCTTTTTATCGTCTCTTCTAATTTCATCTTTTCCGTGATATTCCGCGATAAATGAACAAACTTTACGATATTACCCTGTTCGTCCCGAATCGGATACGCCGAGACCTCAACATATAGCGGTTCACCTGATTGAGCAAAATGTGTATGAATGAGTGTTTGTGGTTTACCTGTTTTTAGAACCTCAACGAGCGGGCAGGGGTCCTGCGGCGGCTGACAAACGCTATCTCTTTTATGCGTTGCGTGATAACAAAAATCGCCGATTATATCCCCGTAAGCATCTTTTTCCTTATTATTTGCCCAGATTACCTTAAAATTTTTATCAACTAAAAAAATTCCGTCCTGTATACCTTCCGTTATCTTTTCCCTTTCCGCTAATGCATTTTGAATTTTTGCCATTTGTTCATAATGAAAAACTTTAAGTATCCCGCTTACTGTAACAGCAGAAACTATTGCACAGAATGCGCGAAAAACTTGAACCGGAATTTTTACGGTTAATAAAAACGAGTCGGTATTGAGCCAGTTAGCAGGGAAGAAATCACCTTTCGGGACTATTAGACCGCTTAAAGTTCCATAAATCAAAAATGCAAGCCCTGCTAATAAAAAGTGCGCTTTGACTTTTAATGGCTCAAGTTTTTCTTTTTCACATCTGTAATATGAAAGAAACCCAAGACCGGTTAAAACACAGCCGGGAAATCCTAAAAGATACCTTGCCCAGGTACTACCTGTTTTCCAGAAATCAAAGGATGTAAAACCGGCAATAAGAATAAAAATTCCTATAATAGGCGATAACCACCAACCAAACGGTTTAGCAATTTGTTTTCGCCAAGAAGGACATTTTGAAGATGTAATCCTGAAAATCCGTCTTCCAAATTCAAACAGAAAAAAGTAAGAGATAACTAATGCAAACCAGCGTACTAAATCTAAACCCCGATTTTGTCCTCTAATAATAGCCCACATATCTAGCCATTCGTTTATTCCGTGAGTTATACCGAAAAATGCTAAAAGCCATAAAATTTTTGCGATACTAAATTCACTCTCTTTTTTTGGCTGGAATGAAATAGCAAGCCCCATCACTACGAATGAAAGTCCGTAAACAAAAAACACAATATCCAAATTATTCTGAAACCACTGACAGACCAAATCCATTTTTTTATCCCCCCGGTTTTATT
>PEVQ01000091.1:3042-3445 GCA_002780205.1 Elusimicrobia bacterium CG06_land_8_20_14_3_00_38_11 | reverse complement strand
CTATAAAAACAGGGCCATTACTGTCCCTGCACATTTCAACAGATTTTTTTGCAACTTCATAGACCTTTAACACATCATTGCCATCTACTCTAAAACTTTTTATACCAAACGGCTGGGCAATTTTGTAAATATCATTATTAGGACGGCATTCTTTAATCGGCATATGTGTGGAATAAAAATTATTTTCGCAGGCAAATATTATCGGCAATTTTTTAAGTGCCGCGAAATTGAGCGATTCATAAAGGACACCCTCACCAGTGGCACCGTCACCAAAAAAACTTACAGAAACCTTTTTCTCGTTTTTGATTTTTGAAGCCAAGGCGCTGCCGAGAGCTAAAGAAATCGTTCCAGCAACAATTGGAGCCGCCCCAAGCATATTATTTTCTGGGGCACACAGATGCAT
>PEVQ01000091.1:542-3035 GCA_002780205.1 Elusimicrobia bacterium CG06_land_8_20_14_3_00_38_11 | reverse complement strand
CCTCTACCACGAGAACAACCCGTACTTTTGCCGTAAATTTCTGCAATCATCGTTTTCATACTACCGCCGCGGGCCAGATAATGCCCGTGTGAACGATGATTTCCAAAGATACAATCGTTTTTTGTAAGTACGGCACATATACCGGTTGCAATCGCTTCTTCACCGGAATAAAGATGACAGGGCGTTTTTATTTCACCTTTAATGATCGGTTCAACAAAACTCTCTTCTACGAAACGAATCCGCAACATTGTCCTGTATAGATTTTTCAGAAAACTTTTTGAATATTTTTTCATTTTTCTAATTCATCCCAATCTGGTTTTTCAACATCAGGATTATATTCAATATATTTGCGTATTTTATCTAATGCTTTTTCGCTTCTGATAATATGCTCGTAATAATTGGGTTGCCAGAATCTTTTCCCAATAAAACCATTTTTTTTTATTTCTAATGTTGTCTTTGATTTGAAATCCTGAATGTAGCGGCAAAGCGTCAGCTTTGCTTCTTCTAAAACAAAAATTAAATGCAAATGTTCAGGCATCAATTTGTAATAATCTAATTTTACACCTTGATATTTTTCCAAATTTATTAAATGTTTTTGAATTATCAGGTTATATTTATTGCAGAGCTGTCGCTCTGCGGCTATATACTAACAAGAGCGGAATATACTTTACATGGAAGATGGTGTCATGCTGAACTTGATTCAGCATCTATAGACCCTGAAACGAGTTCAGGGTGACAGACGAAGTACTTTACGGATGTAAAGTATTTTATGCTCCCCTTAGTAACTACAGCGTATTGTTATATAATAATATCCATTTGTTGAATAATCATAATTTTTCAATCTGATGTGTTTTCTATATTTCACTATATCATCGCCTAACAATTTTTAATATCGTTTGGAAAATAATTTTTATATCCGTCAGAAAAGTATGTTCTCTAACATATTTTAATTGAAGTCGTATTTTTTCAGGTCTTATTTTTTCCATATAGGTCTTTTCCGGGTCAGAACTCCCAGCCAAAATTGCACCTTCATCCGGGTTCCACAAAGAAGCCCAATCAGTTATTCCAGGCTTAACTTCCAAAATCTTCTTTTCGTCCTCAGTAAACATATTTACATAAAAAGGCACTTCCGGTCTTGGACCTACAAAACTCATTTCGCCTTTCAGCACATTTATCAACTGAGGCAATTCGTCCAGTTTGTATTTTCTTAAAAATTTCCCGATTTTTAGAAGCCGCGGGTCATCGTCAGATGTTGAAGGTCCTCCGATTCTGTCAGCATCCACTACCATCGTTCTGAACTTGAACATTCTAAAGGAATTACCGAACCTGCCAACCCTTACCCCACGATAAAAAACAGGTCCACCATCTTCTTTTTTAATTAAAAAGGCAATAACTAATAAGACAGGGGAAAATACTATCAATCCAACTAAAGAAAATACAATATCGAACAAACGTTTCATTTTAAACAAAAATAAGGTGCCCAGAGTGTGTTTTTTAATGGACTTTTTTTCAGGCAGACAATTTTATAATTTTTTATTCCTTTTAATTTTGATACCAATTTTTTAACCCGGTGTATGTCAGAAGTATTAGCAAATGTTTTTACTTCAATTGCATCTTTTTTATTTAATATAAAATCTATTTCAAGCCCGTTTTTCTTCCTGTAGTAATTTACAGCATTTTTTACTTTAAAATTTTGATACACAGCAATCTCAAATAGTTTTCCTGAATCATTAATACCAAACTCTTTCGCTAATCCAACATCTACAGGGTAAATTTTAGGTCTTTTTCTTATTTCCACATCTTTACTCTGAGAAAATGGTTTAACAAGAGCAAAGAAAAATGTCTTTTCAAAAAAATCTATATATTCTTTTAAGGTTATCCTCGTTATCCCTAATTCCTGACTGAGTTTTGAAATATCCAGTAAAGAACCACTGCGAGAAAGTAAAAGTAATAATGTGTCTCTTACCTTAGATAATTTTGTAAAGTCCTTTAACTTTTCTACCTCCATTTCAAAATAGGATGAAAAAATATCCTGTAATTTTTTTTGTTTCTCTTTGCAACTATCTTTTAGTGCTACACCGGGAAAACCACCAAAATTGATATAATCAGTAAATAACTTTCCAAGAATTGGGTCTAAATTTTTTGACAGATTTTTTACTACTTTATATCCCTTAAATTTGATAAATTCTTTGAAAGTTAACGGATAAATATTAAAAATGTACTTTCTGCCCGAAAGTGACTCGGAAAATAAATTCTTAAGATAAAAAGAGGCAGAACCAGTAAGAAAAAATTTTACTTTATATTTGTCTTTTAAGTATTTAATCACTGATGGTAAATTCTTTACAAATTGAATCTCATCAATAAAAATATAGATTTTTTTAGAAAAATCAAGCCCTAAAAACTCAAAAGCATCCTTAATTGCCTCATAATTTTCATCCTCAAAATACTTCCTGTTCAAAACATTCTCCAAATCAAGAAACAATTTATTTTGAG
>PEVQ01000091.1:229-477 GCA_002780205.1 Elusimicrobia bacterium CG06_land_8_20_14_3_00_38_11 | reverse complement strand
ATAAAAAGTGTTATCTTTTTCTTAAAACAGTAGCAACTTGACCGACCAAAAAAGGGAACAATGACTGCAAAACAAAATAGACACTGGGAATATTTTTGGAAATAAACCGTCCTATTGGTGGGACTAATGCACCCTTGTGAATTTTGAAGACGGATGTTTTAGTGCCGACATCAAAAAGTTTGGCAAGTCGCTTTTTTGACAGTCCTTTATATTCTTTCTTGAATGGATGGGAATATCGCCAGTCAATC
>PEVQ01000091.1:0-193 GCA_002780205.1 Elusimicrobia bacterium CG06_land_8_20_14_3_00_38_11 | reverse complement strand
ATTTCCTTCGCTATTTTACCGGACAGTCCGTCGTCCGTCATTTGAAGAAACATTGTTGATTCCATAACACAATCAAAAAAATTGTCTTCAAATCTTATTTGACCTGCATCACCGTGTAGCCAATTTATATTTGGAAACTTTATTTTTGCTTCTGCAATACTATCTTTAAGAACATCTATTCCATAGAGATTGT
>PEVQ01000278.1:7950-10937 GCA_002780205.1 Elusimicrobia bacterium CG06_land_8_20_14_3_00_38_11 | reverse complement strand
TTCCACTTTCGGCAACCCGGTTTTCATATCCAGTTTTCTGGTTATAATGATTCCGCTTTCAATTGTTTTGTTTATATCTTCCAAATCAAATTATTCCAAATTTTTATATACTTCGTTGACGGTAATTATGATTTTGGCGCTTTTTGCCACGATGGCGAGGTCTTCATGGCTGGGTCTTTTTGCATCGCTTACTTTTATTATATTTGTATTTAAGAAAAAAATTTTTACTTATAAAAAATGGTTTTTTAGCGTGGTTTTAATTATATTCTTGGTGATGTTAATACCGACGAGATGGAACAATGAGTCAAAGCCGTTCGGATTTTATGTGATAGATCGCGCCGCCAGTATTCTCTCACTTGAAAAATCCGGACCTGCCGCATATCAGAGATTTTTAATCTGGCTTTCCGCATGGGATATATCAAAACAGAATCCGGTTATCGGTAGCGGTTGGGGCCTTTTTGAAATGCTTTTCCCGTTTTATCAGCAGAGATACCTTATCCATCCGAACCTAACACAGCGAACACACGCCAACAATGCGCATAATGTTTTTCTGGAAAACCTTTCTCAGACGGGGATTATAGGATTAGGCATTTTTTTGTGGCTTATTTTTTGCATCGTGAAGTTCGGTTTCCATCAGATAAGAAATGTGAAAAATGATTTCCAGAAAACTGTTGCCGTCGGTATTTTTGCCGGGGTAATAGGAATGCTTGTGGATAATGTAGTGAATGTCACGCTGTATTTTGTGATACCCGGATTTTTTTTCTGGATGAATTTAGGAATTTTATCAGGGTTGGGGACATCCGAAAAAAAGGTCTTTAAGCATACTATCGTATCAAAAATAAGTTTGTCAATTTTAATCTTAATCGCAGCATTACTTATAAAAATGTATATTGCGACCTTTTATGCGGAAAAAAATTATTTTACCGGCTTCAAACTTGCCAAAAGACAAAATACACCGATAGAGCAGGCAATACCATATTTAGAAAAGGCACATCAACTTCATCGTCTGGAAGTCAACAATAATTACGAACTCGCAAACGGATATGCCAGAATGTCCGCCCAGTTTAGGTATGCAGGTGCGCCTGTCCAAGCGGATGAATATCAGAAAAAAGCCATCTGGGCGTATAAAGAAGCGATTGCCGCCAACCCCGGCTACGACGAGATTTATTTTAATATGGCGACAATTCACGCACAGAGAAAAGAATTTGATATTGCGGAGGAAAATTACAAAAGGGCGGTTTTCATAAATCCGTTTTCATTGGATGCTATTATGGGACTCGGGAACATTTATCTTTTTTCCGAAAAATATGAGCCGGCGAGGAATCTTTACCGTCGGGCAACCCGCATCAATCCGTCAAACAAAGATATTTGGAACAATCTCGGTTATGTAAATATGAAATTGAACCGAACAGATGAAGCAAAAGAATGTTATAAGATTGCACTCGCAATTGACCCAAACTTTGAACTCGCAAAGAGAAATCTTTCCAATATAGTCCCGCGTCAAAAAATCCAAAATGGAAAATAATTTTCAATTGATAATTTTTGACCTTGACGGCACGCTTGTTGATACGATTGACGACATTAAGGATTCCGCGAATAAAGTTCTTAAACATTTCGGGCTCCCAAAAGCGTCAAAAGAAAAAATCAAACATTCTGTCGGCAGCGGAGTGGATAATTTTTTTTCAAATCTCGATGTTAACGTTCGGGATATACAGGATGCAGGAAAACTTTTTAAGGAGGGCTATCTTAAAAATCTGACAAATAAATCAAAATTGTATCCGCGGATGCTTCATGTTGTTAAGGAACTTAAAAAAAAGAAAATAATTTTATATGTTGTTTCAAATAAACCACAGGTTTTTTCGGAAAAATTACTAAGAATGCTCAAGGTCAAAAAATACTTCAAAAAAATAATAGGGATTAATAGCGAAGAAAAAAAACGGTTAAAACCTTCGCCTTTCTACATAAGAAAAATACTTTTGAAAGAAAAGGTTCGCCCGTCGGAAGCGTTGCTCGTGGGCGATAGTAAGACCGATATTTTGGCGGCAAAGAATTCTGGAATATTTTCCTGCGCCGTTCTTTACGGTTTCAGAAATTTCAAAGAACTCAAAAAATACAACCCGGATTATTTTATCAAAAAACCGGTTGATATCTTAAGTATTGTTTTTTAATTCAGACAGGATTTACAGGATAAAATCTAAAAATCCTGTTAATCCCGTCAAAAAATAAAATGATTATTGACTTTCACACGCATGCGTTTCCGGACAAACTTGCCGAGAGCGCACTTACAAAACTGACATATCCTTCAAAAATTAAACCGTCTTTTGACGGAACTGTTTCGGGCTTATTAAAATCAATGGATGAAGCAGGAATAGAAAAATCGGTAGTTCTTTCCATCGCCACCAAACCGTCGCAGACGGAAAATATAATAAAATGGTGCAAAGAAATTAGAAGCGAGAGGATAATTCCTTTTGCCAGCATTCATCCCGAAAATAAAAATGCAGGTGATTTAATTAAAAAAATAAGCGGCGAGGGTTTGCCCGGGATAAAACTTCATCCGATGTATCAGAATTTTTATATTGACGATGAAAAAATGTTTTATATTTATGAAGAGGCTGCAAAAAATAATATCATTCTTTTATTTCACACTGGCTTTGATATTGCTTTCCCTGATGTAAGATTAGCCGAAATAAGCCGCTTGAAAAAAGTGGTTCAAAAATTTCCCGAATTAAAAATAGTAGCAGCGCATACCGGCGGTTGGCGAATGTGGGATGAAGTGCTGCAGGATATCGCAGGGCTTAATATTTGGTTAGAGACATCAATGACGCTTAAATATATTGAAGATAAAAAAATATTTTTAGAAATACTGAAAAAACACCCATCGGACAAAATAATATTCGGTAGCGATGCCCCGTGGTCAAACCAGAAAGCAGAAGTTAAAATGATGCAGGAACTCCCGGATATTTCCGATGATTTGAAAGAAAAAATAT
>PEVQ01000278.1:0-7900 GCA_002780205.1 Elusimicrobia bacterium CG06_land_8_20_14_3_00_38_11 | reverse complement strand
AACCACGAATTAACACAAATAAGCACGAATAAATCTGTTTTTAATTCGTGTCAATTAGTGGATTCTTCAGGTTCTGTTGTAGAAGTGGGTTAAATTGAAGTTTTTAAGGTAAGGAAATAGATCTTTTAATATGATTACTTCTATTGAGGGTAAAATCGCTTATGGCAAAACTTAAAAATCAAAATTTCTTTCTTGAAATCCACTTCACAATTTTGTATAATCAAATAAAGGCAATTAAAAATGTAAAAACTTGTCCCGTTTTAGCGGGATTTAAAATTAAAAATTGTGGTGAAAGTCTTTAATAATAATTTTATCCATAATTTTAGCGTAGCGTCATTTTTAACTTTTAATTTTTAATTGATTTTGATGGAGGTGTAATTATGCTGAAATTCAATAAAAAAACGAGAACACTGGAACAGGACGAGTACAGGTATGAATTGCAGGATGTAAAAGAGCCGAATCTTTACAGGGATATTTTTCCTTACGGCGAGGTGCCGAAAATTTCGTTCAACTGGCGTGTGATGCCGATGACTCCCGCCGAGGAAATTTGGATAACGGATACGACATTCCGCGACGGTCAGCAGTCCCGCCCGCCTTACACGGTAAAACAGATTACGGACATTTACAAAATGCTTCATCGTCTTTCGGGTCCCAACGGTATTATCAGGCAGTCGGAGTTTTTTCTTTATTCCGAGAAGGACAGGGAATCATTAAGAAAATGTCTTGAACTCGGCTATAAATATCCCGAAATTACCGGATGGATAAGGGCGCATAAAGAGGATTTCAAACTTGTAAAAGAGATTGGGTTGAAAGAAACAGGTATTTTAACATCAGTTTCCGACTACCATATCTTTCTCAAACTGAAAAAAACAAGAAAAAAAGCGATGAATATGTATTTGGATATTGTTCGAACAGCACTCAACGAAAATATAATTCCCCGGTGCCACTTTGAGGATATTACGCGCGCCGATTTTTACGGGTTTGTGGTTCCGTTCGCTCAGGAATTGATGAAACTTTCAAAAGAGGCGAAGATTCCGATAAAAATCCGCGCCTGCGATACGCTCGGCTATGGAGTTACATATCCCGGCGTTTCAATGCCGCGTTCCGTCAACGGTATAATGTACGGTCTTACAAAATTTGCCGGAGTTCCGTCGGAATGGCTGGAATGGCACGGTCATAATGATTTTCATCGCGCTCTGACGAATGCTATCGGTTCATGGCTTTACGGATGTTCTGCGGCAAACGGTTCGCTTCTGGGAATTGGGGAGCGCACCGGCAATACGCCGACGGAGGCGCTTGTTATTGAATACATCGCTTTTCGCGGCGATGCCAACGGAATGGACACGACGATTATCACCGAAATTGCGGATTATTTTGAAAAAGAAATTGGATATCAGATTCCTCCGAACCAGCCATATGTCGGCAAAAACTTTAATGTTACCAGAGCGGGAATTCACGCTGACGGTCTCTTAAAAGACGAGGAGATTTACAATATCTTTGACACTAATCGACTTTTGAATAAACCGGTTTCCATCGGGATTACGGATAAATCCGGCGTTGCGGGAATTATATACTGGATAAATCATCACTTAAAAGTTAAGGTTGATAAAAATCATCCCGGTGTTGTAAAAATCAAGGAATGGATTGATACTCAATACGAAGCCGAAAGAACAATAGGGATTTCCGACCAGGAAATGTATGAACTGGTAAAAAAATATATCCCCGAGAGTATAAAAAATCAATAAAACAAATTTGAGCAAATCCTCAAAAATGAAAATTGAATATTATGAAATACTCACAGGCATTTATACCTACTCTTAAAGAAACACCATCTGATGCGGACACAATTTCGCTGAAACTGATGCTGCGAGCAGGGCTCATCAGAAAATTGTCGTCGGGCATTTATGAATGGCTTCCTTTGGGGCTTCGGGTGCTAAAAAATGTTGAGCAAATCATCCGCGAAGAAATGAACAAAATCGGCGGGCAGGAACTTTTACTTCCGACTATTCTTCCGAAAGAGTTGTGGGAGGAAACCGGCAGATGGAATCTTTACGGGAAAGAACTCTGTCGCATAAAAGACCGATCCGGACGCGAGTTCTGTCTGGGTCCAACCCATGAGGAAATAATTACCGATATCGTAAGAAAAGATGTCCGCTCATACAAACAACTTCCCTTAATGCTTTACCAATTTCAGTCAAAATTCAGGGATGAAATCCGTCCCCGTTTCGGTGTGATGCGGGCAAAAGAGTTTTACATGAAAGACGCATATTCGTTTCATGCGTCGGAGGAAGATGCCGAAAGATATTATAAAATTGTTTTTGATGCTTACTCAAAAATTTGCGAAAAGTGCGGGTTCAATTTCCGTGCTGTTGAGGCGACGACCGGCTCCATCGGCGGTTCGTTCTCACACGAATTTATGGTTTTAGCGGATACCGGCGAGGAAGAGATTGTTTCATGCATTTGCGGCTATGGAGCGAATGTTGAGAAAGCGGAATGTATCAAGCGGGAAGTGGGAAGTTGGAAGCCGGAAGTAGAAAAACCGTTGGAAGAAGTCCATACGCCGGATATGAAAACGGTGGACGAAGTCGGAAAATTCCTGAATGAAAAGCCGGAAAAATTCATAAAGACGCTTATCTATCTTGCCGACGGAAAACCTGTTATAGTTTTGGTTCGTGGTGATTGCGAAATAAACGAAGAGAAACTCAAATCACATCTTAATGCGAACGAACTTCTACTTGCCGACGGCAATACCGTTGAAAAAATTACTGGTGTGCCAATAGGTTTTCTTGGATCGGTAAACTTCCGACTTCCGACTTCCGACTTCCGACTTATCGCCGACTATTCGGTAGAAAATATCATAAACGGAATTTCAGGTGCCAATAAAAAGGACTATCATCTGAAAAATATAAATATCGGCAGGGATTACAAGCCGACTGAAATTGCGGATATAAGAAAGGTAAAAAAAGGCGCTCTCTGTCCGAGATGTAAAAAACATGAATTAAAATTTTCGCGGGGCATAGAGGTCGGGCATACTTTCAAACTCGGAACGAAATATTCTAAAGCGATGAATGCTACATTTCTTGACGAAAAAGGCAAACAAAATTTTTTTATAATGGGCTGTTACGGAATAGGCGTTTCCCGAATTGTCGCCGCCGCGATTGAACAATCAAATGATGAAAGCGGAATTATCTGGAATAGAGCACTTGCTCCATATCAGGCGATAATAATTCCCGTCTCTTACGAAGGTAAAATAAAAGATGTCTGCGATACTATCTACGAAAAACTCTCCCAAAAATATGATGTTTTGCTGGATGACCGCGATGGAAGAGCAGGCGTCAAATTCAAAGATGCGGATTTGCTGGGAATTCCCGTTCGCATAACCGTCTCTGAAAAAACATTGAAAGAAAATAAAGTGGAAATAAAATATCGCAGCAAGAAAACAGCGGAACTTGTAGATATAGAAAAAATCCTTGACAAAATGCCAAAAAATTATTTATAATCATAATGCCGAAGCGCTGAAATTGCTGAGGTGTTTGGTTATATCGCTTTTGATATAATTATGTTGCGATGAAAAACAATTTTCCTGATAAAACAATTGTGTCTCTCTCTGCCGGTAAAATTTTCGGGTCGGGGAGATAGGTGTAAAATTTGTCGTTGCCGAATCCCCTAAAGGGGACAAGTTTTATTCGGATTTTTTCATTCATCTCAAAAAATTATTTGTAGCGGCAGATCCTTGGTCTGCTTTTTTTTCCTGAAGTTTTGCCATATGGGATAGGTAAGGACGGAAAAAGCGAGAATTTTTGATTCTTCAGGTTCTGTTGTAAAAGTGGGTTAAATTGAAGTTTTTAAGGTAAAGAAATAGGTCTTTGAAATTGAAAAGCATCTGCAGATAGTCCTGCCTTGGCGGGATGGAATATTTGCCCTGAACTTGATTCAGGGTGGCGATACTGTGGGGTAGACCGCCAAAATATTTCATGAGTATCAATCCTAAAAAATTTAAGGAGGAATATGGAATTACCGAACCTAAACTTCCTCCGTCGGTAGAAAAAACATCAGGAGAAAAAATATGATTACTTCTATTGAGGGTAAAATCGCTTATGGCAAAATTTAAACAAACCCGCCTGATGTAGTTGACAAATCCGTCCGAATTTAATAAAATCTAAACCATACAAGGAAAAAATATGAACATAAAATTATATCTTAAAAGTAAAAAATCGGTTGTTGATAATGCGCTGGAAAAATATTTTTTTAAAAATGCGGATGAGCCGACGATTATCAATACTGCGATGAAATACAGCGTTTTTGCCGGAGGGAAACGGTTTCGTCCGATTTTGTGTCTTGAGGCTTGCAAAATTTGCGGCAGCCGCGCAAAAAATGTTTTGCCAACCGCCTGTGCGATTGAAATGATTCATACATACTCGCTTATTCACGATGACCTGCCCGCTATGGATAACGACGATGAACGTCGGGGGAAACTGACATCGCATAAAAAATTCGGTGAAGCGATTGCAATACTTGCCGGCGATGGACTTCTGACAAAAGCGTTTGAAATTATTCATCCGAAAGTTGTAAAGGAAATTGCCGTTGCCGCGGGGACAAAAGGAATGGTGGGCGGGCAGGTGGCGGATATAGAGATGGAAGATGGAAGATGGAAGATGGAAGTCGGAATAAAAAAAATAAATTATATCCATTTGCACAAGACGGCAAAGATGATAGAGGTTTCGCTGAGAGCCGGTGCGGTTTTATCGGATGCTTCCTCGGTAAAAATAAAGGCACTTTCAAATTATGGCAGGAAAATCGGTCTCGCATTTCAGATTGCCGACGACATTTTGGATATTATCGGCAATAAAAAAAAATTGGGGAAAACCGGTTCCGATTTAAAAAACAAAAAACTGACCTACCCGTCAATTTACGGAATAGCAAAATCAAAACAAAAAGCGGCGGCATTAATTAAAAGTGCGAAAAATGACCTAAAAATTTTCGGTAAAAAAGCAGTAGTCCTTGAAAAAATTGCTGATTATATTATACAGAGGGAGAATTGATTTTTTAATTAGCGCAATTGATCTAAATGAAAAAACCTAGAATACGAGAAAAGATTTTAAGATTTATAAGGAAGTCTAAAATAAGAAGAGGATTTCCGCCAACCGAAAGAGAAATTGCTGGATATATGGGGTTTGCCTCTTCGTCAACTGTTCATTATCATCTGAACCAATTAGTGAAAAAAGGGTTATTGAAATTTAGATATAAAAAAATCAATTAGAGCAATTGCTCTAATTGAAATGCTTGTTAATATGAGTATACTTGAAAAAATAAATAAACCGAGCGATTTGCGGTTGATAAAAAAGGAACTTTTGCCCGAACTTGCAAAAGAAATCCGGGATTTTATGCTTTCCAGCGTTTCTAATACCGGAGGACATCTTGCGCCGTCTTTGGGTGCGGTGGAAATTGCAATTGCCCTTCATTATGTTTTTGAGGCGCCGAAGGACAAAATTATTTGGGATGTGGGGCATCAGGCATATGCTCATAAAATTCTTACAGGCCGCCACTCACAATTCGCTACTCTGCGCCAAACTGGCAGCATCAGCGGTTTTCCGAAAATTTCAGAATCGGAATATGATGCGTTTGGCACTGGTCATTCTTCAACGGCAATTTCTGCCGCGCTCGGTTTCGCGGTTGCCCGTGACTTAAAAGACGAAAAACACAAAGTTGTTGCCGTCGTAGGTGATGGTGCATTAACTGGCGGGCTTGCTTACGAGGGTTTGCTTAATACAGGGCATTCAGGAACGGATATTCTTGTAATTCTCAACGATAACGAGATGTTTATTTCCCGCCGCGTCGGCGCTCTTGCGGCATATCTTACAAAACTTTTAACAGGCGGGCTTTACAACAAACTTTACAAGAGGGTTGATAAATTTCTTTCCCGAATACATTTTTGGGGTTCGCAGATAATGCGCATCGCAAAAAGATTTAGAGTGCTTCTTTTTCCCGGAATGCTTTTTGAAGAAATGGGTTTTGTATATCTGGGCCCCGTTGACGGGCATGATATCGGCAAACTCATAGAAATATTATCAAAGGTGAAAAATCTCAAGGGGCCGGTGCTGCTTCATATTTTGACTAAAAAAGGCAAGGGTTATGCACCTGCCGAGGATAATCCGACGGCATTTCACGGCGTAGGTTCGTTCAATATAATCACAGGCGAACCGATTGCCCGCGCAAAGTTTCCCACATACACAAAAATTTTTTCTCAGACGCTTGTCAAACTTGCGAGAGAAAATGAAAAAATAATTGCGATTACTGCAGCAATGGCTGACGGTGTCGGGCTTGTTGATTTTCAGAAAGAATTCCCAAAAAGATTTTTTGATGTGGGAATTGCCGAAGGTCACGCCGTAACTTTTGCCGCCGGTCTTGCCGCTTCCGGCTATAAACCGGTGGTCGCGATTTATTCCACATTTTTACAGAGAGCAATTGATGAAATAATCCACGATGTTTGTCTGCAAAATCTGCCTGTTGTTTTTGCAATTGATAGGGCGGGTATCGTCGGTGAGGACGGTGCCACGCATCAGGGCGCCTTTGATTTATCATATTTAAGGATGATTCCGAATATCGTGATAATGACTCCTTCCGACGAGAACGAACTCCAAAATATGCTGAAAACAGCATTTACGCTGAACTGTCCCGTCGCTATCCGTTATCCCCGCGGCAACGGTGTAGGTGTCAAGTTGGAAAAAGATATTAAGATTTTGCCCGTCGGTAAATCCGAAATTGTCAAAGAAGGTAAGGAACTTTTTATTCTGGCAGCCGGAAGTTTAGTCGGCGTATCATTAGATGTCGCACACAAATTTCAATCAGAAAACATTTCCTGCGGAGTCGTCAATATCCGTTTTGTAAAACCGCTTGATATTGATTTAATAAAAAATATTTTGCAAAAAACTAAGAAAATAGTTACTATTGAAGAAAATGTAATTTCAGGCGGTTTCGGAAGTGCCGTCTGCGAATTGTTAAAAGATGCGGATGTAAAAATTCATACTATTGGTCTTCCCGATAAATTCGTTGAGCACGGCAGACAGAATGAAATAAGAGAAAAATATGGTTTAACCTCCGATAAAATTCACATCAACATAAACCAATGGCTGAAAAAATCCGGTTAGATGTCCTAATTTTCAGAAGGGGACTTGTTTCATCTCTCAATAAATCAACGGCGTTTATAATGGAAGGTAAGGTTACCGTAGACGGGAAAATTATCACGAAACCTGGTTTTGCCGTTTCGGAAACATCTGAAATTTCCATAAAAGAGTCGGCCGAATTTGTATCCCGCGGCGGAATTAAACTGAAAAAAGCGATTGAGGAGTTTTCCATCTGCGTTAAAGATAAAATTTGTCTTGATGTCGGCGCTTCAACCGGCGGTTTCACCGACTGCTTGTTAAAAAACGGTGCTAAAAAGGTTTATTGCATTGATGTCGGTTACGGTATTATGGATTTGAAACTTCGCAGCGATTCCCGGGTTGTGAATTTTGAGAAAACGAATATCAGATATTTTGATAAAAATTTATTGAAAGATGAAATTGATTTGGCGGTTATAGATGTTTCATTTATCTCGCTTGTAAAGGTTCTGCCGGTCGTTGCAGAACTTCTCAAAAAAGGCGGAGAAATAATAACACTTGTAAAACCGCAGTTTGAAGCCCCGAAAGGCTCTACCCAAAATGGCGTTGTCCAAGACGAAAAAATCCGCCGGCTCGCCATAGATAAAATTAAAAATTTTTCAGAAGGAATCAGTTTGAAACTTTTTGGTGAAACCGCTTCGCCCATAAAAGGTCCAAAAGGCAACCTTGAACATTTTCTGTATTTGAAAAAATAAAAATCACTTGAAAATTCCATAAAAAGATGTAAAATCATAATGCCA
>PEVQ01000049.1 GCA_002780205.1 Elusimicrobia bacterium CG06_land_8_20_14_3_00_38_11 | reverse complement strand
CGTTTCAGGGTCTATAGATGCTGAATCAAGTTCAGCATGACACCATCTTCCATGTAAAGTATATTCCGCTCTTGTTAGTAAGTAATAAGGATTAAGTCGCTTCGCTTTAAGGATTAAGGTTTTTTTAATCTTTATCACTTACCACTTAATTCTAATCCTGCTTTTGATTTTACTTTTTTTGAATTGAATTGTCAAGAAGTTTTTTTGTTTCCCTCGCTATTACAATCGCTTCGTTAGTGGGGATTACATAGATTTTTATTTTTGATTTTTTATCCGATATGTCCGATTCACAGTCAACGCATTTTGAATTTTTTTCTTCATCAATAATTATTCCAAGCGAATCTAGTCCGGACAAAATCTTTCTGCGGAGCAGCGGCGACCTTTCTCCAATTGCCGCCGAGAAAACAATATAATCACAGCCGTTAAGAACACCGATATATGACGAAATATATTTTTTTATTCGGTAACAGAACATTTCAATTGCAAGCGTTGCTTTTTCGCTTCCTTCCTCCGATTTTTTTATGATTGTTCTCATATCGCTACTTATTCCTGATATTCCTAAAAGTCCGCTTTGCTTGTTTAAGAGTGATTGCACGTCATTGGTTTTCAGTGATTCTCTCGACATAAGGTAAAGCGGAATGGAAGGGTCTATGTCGCCGCATCTTGAACCCATTATAAGTCCTTCAAGAGGTGTGAAGCCCATTGATGTTTCAACTGATTTGCCGTATTTTACTGCGGTTATACTTGCGCCGTTTCCGAGGTGGCAGTTGATAGTTTTAAGTTTTGTCGCCGGCACTTTTGTAATTTTTGAAAGGCGTTCGGTGAGATACTGGTTGGATATACCGTGAAAGCCATATTTTCTGATAGCGAACTGTTGGTAAAATCTGTACGGCAGGGCATATAAATAAGCGAATTGCGGAATCGTCTGATGAAATGCCGTGTCAAAAACTGCCACTTGCGGAACTTTTGGGAGAAGTTCTTCTATTGCCAGAATTCCTTTTACACTGTGCGGATTGTGAAGTGGTGCAATATCATAACATTTTTCAAGATTTTTTTTGACCGTTTCATCAATAATTACCGGCTGGGTAAAATATTCTCCGCCGTGGACGATTCGGTGGCCGACCGCTTCAATTTCATTTTTATTTTTGATGATTCCGTTTTCGGGTGAAGTAAGAATTTTAAGTATTTCATTAATTGCTTCAGTGTGGTCTTTGGCAACTATCGGTATTTTTATTTTGGCGGGATTATTTTTCTGAGAATGAGAAAGTATTGTCCCTTCAATTCCGATTGCTTCTATTTGGCCATATGCGACGATGCAGGTTTCATTTTCTATATCACAGAGTTCATATTTTACTGACGAAGACCCACTGTTTAATACAAGAATTTTCATTTCCGTAATTCTCGCCAGTCGTCATCGTTAAAATTGTAAATTTCATATTCCTTAAAAAAATATTTTATTTCATATTCGGCAGTTTCCGGCGAGTCGGATGCGTGAACTATATTTCGTCTATCATTTAGACCGTAGAGATTTCTAATGGTTCCGATTCGGGCTTTTTTTGAATCAGTATTGCCAATTAGAGTCCTTACTTGGTTTATTACATTTTTGCCTTCCAATACGCATGCAATTACAGGTGCGGACAACATAAACTCTTTATACGGCTCGTAAAAAAATTTCCCCTTGTGGGATGCGTAAAATTCGTCGTACGTTTTCTGAGTTAGCCGAAGCATCTTCATTCCGACTATTTTAAAGCCTGCTTCTTCAAATTTTGAAAGCACTTTCCCCGCCAATCTTTTGCACAATCCGTCGGGTTTAATTATAACAAGTGTTTTTTCCATAAAAATCAATTAAAAATTATCAATTA
>PEVQ01000039.1 GCA_002780205.1 Elusimicrobia bacterium CG06_land_8_20_14_3_00_38_11 | reverse complement strand
CCTTTGAACCAAACAGAACTACACCGATACAGATTCCCACCCCGCCAATGAACAGACTGAGTTTTAACGGTAATACTTTTGCGGTAGATATAAGCGCTACTGCATTCCCGACATCGTTTGCTCCCCAAGTATACGCAACATAACAACTTGACACTGTGATTAAATATTTGCTGAGTTTTGAAAATTCTTTATGGATTTTCAGTTTTTTAATGATAAAAAGCACAAAAGAAAATGTAAGATATGCGATAAGACAAGAAGCGGTTGGTGTCGCTAGCCAGCAGATAACTATTTTTTTTAATACAAGCCAGTTTACAGGAGCAGCCATTGCAAGCCCAAGACCCGCTATGCCGCCAACAACAGAATGTGTAGCGCTTATCGGCAGACCAAAATATGTAACAATCGCAACCCATAAAATCGCACCAATAATACCAATCGCTGCCATCTCTGCTGTAAGATATGAGGAAGGTATAATGCCGCTGCCGATGGTCTTTGTGACTTTATGCCCTTCTGCAACCGCACCAAATATCGCAAACAATCCGCAAAGCAGCATCCCGATGATTACTTTGCCAATCCTTGCACCAACCCAATTTCCAAAAGAGTTAGCAGCATCGTTTGCACCGATAACAACAGCATAAACAAATGCTAATAATATGACAAAAGGTATCATATATTCAGTCGCTTATAGATAACTCTTATATTTCTTGTGTAATAATTTATGTCAAAACAATTTTTAATTTCTTTTTCCGTGAGAAATTTTTTCAGTTCTTTTTTGTTTTTGAACCCGTCTTGGCTAAGCTTCTGAATAACAAGATAGATTTTTTCTCGTGAATAACCTTTTTTAACAATCTCCAAAAGTAGCCGTTGTGAGAAGATTGTATTTTTTGTAATTTTAAGATTTTCAAGCATCTTTTCGATATTTACAGTTAGATTTTTAATCACATAGTTCATTTTTTGAAGAATGTAATCAAGCAAGATTGTAGAATCAGGAATGATTATCCTTTCTGTTGACGAATGTGAAATATCTCTTTCATTCCAGAGTACCACATTTTCTAAAGATATTAGTGCATTTGCTCTAATTACTCTTGCAAGCCCACACAACTGTTCGCAGATTATCGGGTTTCTTTTGTGCGGCATCGCTGACGAACCCTTCTGTCCTTCGGTAAACGGCTCTTCAAGTTCAGCAATCTCTGTTCTCTGAAGAGTCCTTATTTCAGTCGCAAATCTTTCAATTGAAGTTGCAATTATAGAAAGTGTTGTAAGATATTGTGCGTGTCTATCTCTTGGAACAATTTGTGTAGAAACCGGCTCTCTTTCAAGTCCGAGTTTTTTCATCACATATTTTTCAATTTCCGGTTCAATGTGTGCATATCCTCCAACCGCACCTGAAATTTTTCCAAAAGATATATTTTGAGTTGCAATTTTAATCCGCTCAATATCTCTTAAAATTTCTGAATACCAAGAGGCAAGTTTCAGCCCGAAAGTAATCGGTTCTGCATGTATTCCGTGTGTTCTTCCTATCATTAAAGTGTTTTTATATTTTCTTGTTTGATTTTTTATTGTCTCTGATAGTTCTTGTAAATCTTTCAGAAGTAATTCAGAGGCATCTTTCAATTGTAACGCAAGTGCTGTATCTAAAACATCGGATGAGGTAAGCCCTCTATGGATATATACCGACTCTTTACCAACATTTTCGGAAATATTTGTCAAAAATGCAATCACATCATGCTTAACTGTTTTTTCAATCACTTCAATTTTTTTGATATCAAATTTTGCTTTCTTTTTTATCTTTTCCAGTGCAGTCGCGGGTATTTCACCAAACCTGTTAAGTGCTTCACAAACAGCAATTTCAACATCAAGCATTTTCTGAAATCTGTTTTCATCCGCCCAGATTTTTGCCATCTCAGGAAAACTATACCGTTCAATCATAGACACCTCTTAATAAACAATTTTATCGCTTCGGGATATATTTTATGTTCCTGTTTCAAAACCCGTTTCTGCAGTGTTTCTGGTGTATCGTTTTTAAGAACTTTGACCTTTTTCTGTAAAATTATTTTCCCATGGTCATATCTTTCGTCTACAAGATGAACTGTACATCCGGAATTTTTTTCACCTGCTTCAAGAACTGCTTTATGAACATTTATTCCATACATTCTCTTGCCACCAAATTTTGGTAAAAGTGCAGGATGAATATTCAAGATTCTGTTCCTGTATTTCTTAATAAACTTTTTTGAAAGTTTTAATAAAAATCCTGCGAGACAAACCAAATCAACTTTCTGTTTTTCTAAAATTTCAATCACTTTTTTATCAAAATTATACTTTTTAGGGTCAATAAAACCACTTTTTATATTATACTTTTTTGCTCTTTGTAATGCAAGTGCATCTTTTTTGTTTGAGATAACAATTATAACTTTAGCGGGGACTCTTTTATTCCTGCAAGCATTCATAATTGCTTGAAGATTTGTTCCGCTACCTGAAACGAGTACGCCAAGCCGAAAAACCGAACATTTGTTCGGTTTGCAAAAATTTTCAGAGAGACTCGACGACGACTCACCCCGAACATTTGTCCGGTTTATCAAAAGTTGTAAATCCATGCTAAATAATCTCCACCCCTCTTTTATCTTTAACTATTTCACCAATAACAATTGAATTCTTTAACAATCTTTGGAACTTGAACTTTGGACTTCGGACTATCAGCACCATTCCAATTCCCATATTAAAAGTCCGATACATTTCTTTATCTTCAATTTTTCCTTTATCTTGAATAATCTTGAAAATATCAGGCACGGTCCAACTGTTATTGTGAATTATTGCTTTACAGTTTTTGGGAAGAATACGAACGATATTATCATAAAACCCGCCGCCGGTGATATGCGAAATACCAGTGATTAGCGAGTGGCGAGTAGTAAGTAGTGAATGGATATTTTTTACATATATTCTTGTAGGATTCAAGAGTTCATCACCAAATTTTCTAATTTCTTTTTCAGAAAAAATTTTTCTTACAAGTGAAAAACCATTTGAATGAAGCCCGTTTGACGGAAGTCCAATTATTAAATCACCATGTTTTATTTTTGAGCCATCAATAACTTTTTCTCTATCAACAATACCGACTGCAAAGCCCGCTAAATCATATTCTCCTGGCTTGTAAAATCCTGGCATCTCAGCTGTTTCCCCGCCTAAAAGTTCACAACCTGCCTGCTGACAACCAACTCTTATCCCTTTAATCACATCTTTTGCAATTTTCAGGTCTAAATTTCCACAGGCAAAATAATCAAGAAAAAATAATGGCTTGGCACCACAACATATAATATCATTAACATTCATCGCTACCAGGTCTATCCCGATGGTGTCATGTTTATTAAGAAACTGTGCAATTTTTAGTTTTGTTCCAACACCGTCACAACTTGCAGAAATAAATCTTTTTTTGTCAATCGGAAAAAGTCCGGAAAACTTACCGATTTTAGGTGAGATTTTTTTTATCCAACTCACAAGTTTGCTGGCTTTGTCAATATCTACACCTGATTTTTTGTAGGTAATCATTTTTCGCTCCTATGAGAGCAACCTAACCGAACATTTGTTCGGCTGCCCGGTTTCACTAATGGTATTTTTTTCTTGCATAAAGGACAATCTTTTGGATTGTATATTTCTATTTTTAATTTCAATAATGATACGGGACGCCAAATAAATTTGGCGATTACCCTCGTAGACCTATCAATAATTGAGGCAACTCCTATAACTTTGCCACCATAACTTTTTACTACATCAATAACCTCTTTTGTAGAACCGCCAGTTGTAATTACATCCTCAACTATTAAACATCTCTCATTTTTTTTTATTTCAAACCCGCGGCGCAAATTCATTGCTCCATTTTCTCGTTCACAGAATATTGCATGAACTCTTAACTGTCTTGCTACCTCATAACCGATAATAATTCCACCAATTGCAGGACTAATAACAACATCACAGTGAGTAGCGATTTTTTTTACTAATACTTTGGAAAATTGTTCTGCGATTTTTGGATATTGTAATACCTTTGCACATTGAACATATCTATTGCTGTGCAGACCTGATGATAAAACAAAATGTCCTTCAAGCAGCGCATCTTTTTCTTTCAAAATTTTTTTAACTGAAAAACTTTTCATATCTGCTTTTTTAACTTACACGATTTTTTCTATTATTTTTAATGGCTGTTTTGCTGTTGTTATCTCACGACCTATAACGATATAATCCGCACCTTTTGAAAATGCTTCTTGTGGTGTTAAAACCCGCTTCTGGTCTTTTTTCTCCCGGGAGATTCGTATTCCTGGCGTGATAACTTTTAATCCAAATTTTTTTACAAGTTCAATTTCATTGGGAGAACATATTATACCATCAACATCTGCTTTTTTTGCAAGTTTTGCCAATCTAACAACTTCTCTGTTAACATTTTCTCTTATCCCAAGTTGGTTCAAGTTTCTATTATCTAAACTTGTCAAAATTGTTACAGCCCAAAGTTTTGGTCTTAGGTTTATTGCTGCCGCCGAACAAAGCATCTCATAACCACCGAGCGAATGTAAAGATAACGAATAAACATTATGTTTCTGCGCTATGCTTACAGCGTCTGCAATAACCGACGGAATATCGCAGTATTTCAAATCCAGAAACACTTTTTTCCCATATTTTGTTACAATTTTTATTGCTTCAATTCCGTAAGCGGTAAAAAGTTTTGAGCCGATCTTGAAAATATCTATTTTATCTTTTAGAACTCTAACAAGTTCTTCTGCTTTTTTCAGATCTTCTACATCAAGTGCGACAATAACTTTTTTTAAGTTGTTCATAGAGTTATTTTTATAGGACAGGTGCCCTAATATTTTTCCAACTCATCAATAATTTTTATTACTATTTTCAGATCAATAAAATTTGCACAACCGACTGCCATTGCTTTTGCACCTGCGTTGAAGAAATCAAGTGCATCTTGGATGCCGGTTATCCCACCCATACCTATTACAGGAATTTTTACTGCCCGGGCGGCTTGATACACCATTTTTAATGCAATATGTTTTATGCAAGGACCGGATAAGCCGCCGAAAACAGGAGATTGAGAGATTGAGCGACCGCAGGAAGTCCCGTAGGGAATATTGAGAGATTGAGGAAAAATCATTGCCGGGAAACTGTTGATTAAAGAGACAGCATCACTGCCTGCATCTTCAACTGATTCTGCAATCTCTGTAATATCGGTGACATTTGGTGAAAGTTTTGTAATCAAAGTATGGCTTGTTTTTTTTCTAATAGAACTTACAAGTTTATATGTTTCTTTTGGACTTTGTGATATAATTTTTCCACCAATTATATTCGGACAGGAAATGTTCAGTTCAATACCGCCAATTTTTTCGGAATCTAATACCTCTGTTATTTTTACAAACTCTTCTTTTGTTTTTCCACCGATACTTACAATGATGGGCGTTTTTGTATTTTTTTTTAAGCTGAGCAATTTTTCTTCTATAAATTTTTTTAGTCCAACATTTTGAAGTCCAACTGAATTTATCATTCCATAAGGAAGTTCAAAGATACGGGGTTGAGGGTTGCCCTTTCGCGGTTTTAAGGTTATTGTTTTTGTGATAATTGCTCCAAGTTTATCCAAATCAACTAAATCCTTATATTCAATACCATAGCCAAAAGTTCCTGATGCAACCATGACAGGATTTTTTAACTTTAATTTTCCAATTGACACACAAATTTTTATCATTTTAGAGAATAGATTTCATAATTTCACAATTCTAGAATTCTAGAAAACTGGAATTGGGTTGCCAGATTATCTTCTCGGCTGCAAATACAGGGCCGTCTTTACAGACCCTTTTGTATTCAAACTTATCTGTGCCTACGGTCCGTGTATTTTTTTTATCTCTACCTATGGTTCGTATTTTTACAACACAACCAATGCAGGCACCTAATCCGCAAGCCATTTTTTCTTCAAGTGAGACAAAACATTTTATTCTATGTTCTTTAGATATTTCTGCAATTTTTTTTAACATCCCTTTAGGACCGCAAGCGTAAACTACAGGTGATGAGTTGATAAGTTGATAAGTTGATACGTGCCGACTAAAAATGTTTGAGACCAAGCCCTTTGCTCCGTAAGAGCCGTCTTCTGTTGAAACTATTACTTTACAGCCGAGTTTTTTGAACTCATTTGCAAACAAAACATCTTTTTTTGTTTTAGCACCAATAAAGACAAGGGACTGAGGGACTGAGGGACTAAGAAATTGAGCAAGGAATAGAAGTGAGGCAACACCGGTGCCGCCGGCAACTAAAATCGGTAATCGGTAATCGGTAATCGGTAATCGGTAGCCAGTGCCTAAAGGACCAATTATATTGAGCGTATCACCTGCCTTTTTCTGACTTAAAATTTCAGTGCCAATACCAACAACCTTAAAAAGAATGTTGAAAGTTTTTTCACTCGCAGAACAAATACTGAAGGGTCGCCTCAAAAATGTTTTTTCGATATCAATTTTTATCATTACAAACTGTCCGGGTTTGGCTTCGTTTGCAATTTTTTCTGCCGAAAAGGTAATCAAGAAATGCTTTTCAGAAATCTGTTTTTTAGAAATTATATTCGCATCAATCTGATACAATCTTTCCTCCGGTCATCACCACTTTTCCTGCAACAATTGTTGTATCGGCAAATCCTGTTAATTTCATTCCCACAAATGGCGAGTTTTTACTTTTTGAATAGAATTTTTCAATAACCTTTGTCTTTATCAAGTCAATTATTGTTATGTCTGCATCACTACCGACTGAAAGCGTTCCTTTATTAAGATTAAATATCTTCGCAGGATTAGATGTCAATTTTTTGATTGCTTGAGATAATGTTAAAACTTTTTTATGGACAAGATTTGTAATCACTAAAGGTAATGTTGTCTCGAGACCAATTATTCCAGATGGTGCAACTTTAAACTCTTGTTGTTTTTCTTCATCCAGATGCGGTGCATGGTCTGATGCGATACAATCAATTGTACCATCCGCAAGTCCATAAATTAGTGCTTTTATATCGTCTTCGGTTCTTAACGGCGGATTGATTTTAAAGTTCGTATTGTAACTGTTTTTCTTTATTGCTTCGTCAGTTAACGAAAAATGGTGCGGCGTAACTTCTACTGAAACTTTTATACCATGTTTTTTGGCAACCCTTACAAGTTCTACAGAGCCGGCAGTTGAAACATGTGCAATATGTAAATACCCTCCGGTTAGTTCTGCTAATGCGATATCTCTTGCAACCATAATCTCTTCTGCCTGTCTCGGTATACCTTTAAGTCCTAATACTGTAGAAATATAGCCCTCATTCATTTCACCGTCTTTTGTAAGATTTGTATCCTCGCAATGTGAGATGACATACAGGTCAAACATTTTACTATATTCAAGTGCTCTTCGCATTATATTAGCATTCATTACCGGTTTGCCATCGTCTGAAATTGCTACAATACCAGCATTTCTCATCTTACCTATCTCTGCGAGTTCTTCACCTTTCTGACCTTTCGTGATTGCACCAACTGGCAGGACATTTACAATACCTTCGTGCATCGCAGTCATTAACACAAATTTAACTCCAGTAACAGAATCTACTGGTGGATGTGTATTTGGCATTGCAAATATTGTTGTGAAGCCACCTGCCGCTGCTGACTTTGTTCCGGAAGCGATTGTTTCTTCATCACTGTGCCCGGGTTCTCTTAAATGCGTATGAATATCAATGAGTCCGGGAACTACAATTTTTCCCGTCGCATCAATTATTCTTGCTTCTTGTTTCTTGCTTCTTGCTTCTTTTAGTTGCCCGATTTTAACAATCTTCCCGTTTTCTACAAGAACATCCGCTTTTTTG
>PEVQ01000190.1:38101-38243 GCA_002780205.1 Elusimicrobia bacterium CG06_land_8_20_14_3_00_38_11 | reverse complement strand
ACCAGCCAAACGACATATCCGGCTTTTTGCAAACGATTTTTTATTCTAATCCCTGCGATTTTATTTCTTACAAAACCAAAAACACAACTTCCGCTACCGGACATTAACGAAAATTCCGCGCCGCTTTCAGTCAATAAATCTT
>PEVQ01000190.1:37934-38076 GCA_002780205.1 Elusimicrobia bacterium CG06_land_8_20_14_3_00_38_11 | reverse complement strand
AGGAATTACAACATCCTCCAACCTGTTCACACATTTTTTTATTTTATCAGTTTTTCTTGTTTTTGTCAATCTTAAATACGCATACGCGTTTTTTGTAGAAATTTCAAACGGCGGCTTAACTATTACATACCACTCTTTTTTT
>PEVQ01000190.1:33363-37893 GCA_002780205.1 Elusimicrobia bacterium CG06_land_8_20_14_3_00_38_11 | reverse complement strand
CAAACATCTGCCGCCGTAAATAAAAAACGGCACATCGGCGCCGATTTTTTTCCCTATTCCAGCAAGTTGATTTTTAGTAAGTTTCAAATTCCAAAGTTTATTGAGGCCTTTCAACACAGCCGCAGCATCCGACGAACCGCCTCCGAGGCCGCCGCCAACCGGGATATTTTTTTTGATTTTTATCAAAATCCCTTTTTTTATGCCTGAATGTTTTTTGAGCAAATCCGCCGCTTTATAAACAAGATTTGTTTTATTGGTCGGAACTTTTGGATGAGCACAGAAAATTTTTATCCCATTTTTAATTTCTCTGACATAAATCTCGTCCGTCAGTGAAATTTCCTGAAAAATCGTTCTTATGTTGTGATAACCGTCTTTTCTTTTGTTCAAAATATCAAGAAAAAGATTTATCTTTGCGTTTGCTTTTAATTTTATTTCTACCATAAAAAAAGTCCCGTTTTTTCATCAAATTTCCTTACAAGTTTTTGTTTTTGGGGAATTATGAAAACCTCGCAGGCAAAAACTATTGTCGGTGAAAAAAGATGCCCGCCTGATAATTTTCCTTTTTTATCCGCCAAAGAAATATGCGCATGTAAAAACTGCTTTCCTTCTTTAACGGAAATATTCCCGATTCCCGAAACAATTTCCATCGGCTTGTTTATAAAAATTTTTTTGTATTTTTTTGTTTTCTGGTTGTAATAACCGATTGTTGCGATCTTTACCGCACCGATAAAAAACACAAAAGCGGATTTTATTTTTTTCCGCCGGCATTTTTCGGTTATTGCCTGCGTAATATCCTCGCCGTAATTAAGTTTGAAAATCATTTCACCGCCGCTGCTTTTTCAGCTTCCTCAACCAATATCTGAATTTTCTCCAACTCACCGCCGGCGCACCAAACAGCACGACAATTTTTATTTAAGCATCTGTCAATAATAACACCGGTAAGCATGCTGTGAAAGACCATCGCCATCTGGGTATTACAAATCGGACATCTGATATTCGGAAAGTTGTCAATTACAGGGATGTTCACCCTTTGTAATTTTCGCCAAGTTTTAACATTTTCAATCTCGCCAGCAGAAAATCCTTTATCCTTACGGGCAATCACTTTTTCTAACACACCGTATTTCAGCAAATCGCCGGCACAAAAATTACAATGCAGCGTAAAAGTACCCTCATATGGCATCTCAACCAACGGAACATTACATCGCGGGCAACGGTTTTGTGAGACCACGCTTGACATTCTTTTAATAAAAAGTTGAAGCAAAAGTTCATCGTCACCGGCACGGACAATTTTATCATCATTCACAGAACAAACGAATGTTGACGGCTTAATAGTATCCAATGCAAGTATCTGGAGCGGTGTGAAAGGCCCTTCCCATTTCTCTTTAATGTGCGCAAAAAATTTCGGAGATTCTTCTTTCGTTTCTATCAAATTTTTCTCAATCCCGACCGTCGACACATTTTTTAAGTCCCGCTTAATTGTAATCACATCCGTTTTTGCCCAAGTCATCAATTTTTTAAGACGGTCTGCAACCGGCGGATGTGTGCTGAATAGATTGGCAAAAAAACCACGCTCTTCATCTAACCGAGATATCTGCGGGGTTAGAATAAAAAGCGACGCAAAACCTTTCGGCACATCAAAACTTCCTCTGTATCTTTGTGAAATTTTGTAAAGCGCCTCTGCAAATGAAAGCGGGTCTTTACACATATCCACTGCGTTGGCATCGGCAAGAAATTCACGCTTCCTTGAAATCGCCATATAAATAAAATTAGTGATGAACCTGCCAAGTGTTGCCAGAAACCATAAAAACGGCCGTGCCAATATCAAAAATACGGATGCTTTTGTTCTGGATAAAACCTGCCATAATTTTGATTTTGTAAAAAGTGAACGGAGACGGTCAAATATCCCCAAAATGTTACTTACCGTCGTAGCAAGCCGCGAATCACCGGAGACCAAATGCGCCGCCTCGTGAGATACAACTGCTGTCAGTTCAGAGCGGTCTAATCGTGCTAATGTGCCCTCAGTTACACCAATCGCCGAAGAGTGAAAACCATCCTCAACAGAAAACGCATTGCATCCCGCAGACGGAATAACTACCGGCAGAATCGGTCTTATACCTGTTGCCGCTTCTGCTTCATGAACGATATTTATAAAAACTTTATGATACTCGTCACTTTTATCCGAAGAGATTGCACCTAACTGATTAAGGATTTCATTGAGAGACCGTTTCCTTGCCAAAAGAAAATGAACTACACCTGTGAAAAAAGCAACCGCTGTGGCAATTGTATTAAACAGCCAGAATTTTTTTACAACAAAAAAAAAAAAATGTTTACCGAGACAGGCAAGCACTACTGCAAATATCAGATTGAAAAAGACGGCATAAATTATCAGTATCAAAACAAACAGAACCCGAGTGGTCCGTTCCGCCTGTTCTCTTGCATCTAAAACGGTTTCAGCAGGAAGTGAATGAATCATATGGAAATCTCCGAATAAATTCGATGCTTTTATTCGGTGCCTTTATTCGGGTTTTTTATTCGTGCGTATTCGTATCTATTAAAACTTCACTTTCGGAACTTCTTTTTCTACTTCAGGTATCTCAAAAAACACTTTTTTCTGAAAAGGACCGAACATCCTTGAAACATGATTTGACGGAAACTGCTCAATGAGCGCATTGTAATTTGCAATAACATCGTTATAATGACCGCGGGTATATCCAATCCGATTTTCAGTCGTTGTAAGTTCTTCCTGAAGTTGCATCGCGTTTTTGTTCGCCTTCAAGTCCGGATAATTTTCCCATATGGCCATAAGCCGACCTAAAAGTCCGGAAATCTCGCCTTCGGCTTTCATACGGCTTTGCATATCACCTGAGCCGGTGGCTTTTGCACGCGCATCCATCACTTTTGTCAGTGTGTCTTTTTCAAACTGCATATAACCCTTGACCGTCTCAACCAAGTTGGGAATCAAATCGTGACGCCGTTTTAACTGGACATCAATCTGACTCCATGAGTTTTCCGACTCAACCCTGTAGCGAATCAACTTGTTGTAAATACTGACAACATACAGAACAACACTTGCTAAAACAATCAAAAAAAACCACATCATAAACACCTCCCGTCAAATTATTTTTTCTATTTTTGGTTTGTATTTTTTTAGTAATGATTTCACAGCAATAAAAGAAATTATTAAAAAACCAAAACCTGTGAAAAAAGCAAAAGTTTCAGAATGACCCAGAAAAAAGCCGAGAAAAATACCGATAGTAAACATAGCGGAAGGGATTCCGTAAAGTATTGCCGAGATTTTCAGGTTTGACGGTTCAATTTTAACGAGAACTTTATCGCCCGCATTTGCACCGACGGTATTTTCAAGTTCAAGATAAAAACTACCATCTTCGGCTTTTTGGCAGGCGCCGCATTTTTTGCATACTGCTTGGCGGGTAAGTAATAATTTAAGTTTGTTACCGGAAATTTCAACTATCGTTGCAATTTCTTCCATAAACAATTTATCTCGGAATGAGGGAGTTGTTGGGGAATGCCCTCACGGAGCATCGCTTAAAACATTCAGCGATGCGAGTGGGAGCGTGGCTACAGAGCCAACGCGTGCTGACGAGACAACTCCCGAATGACTACTATCTCTTCCATTGGATGCATTTGGTCGGACACGCCTTATAACACTCGCCGGCATTTTCGCAGGTCGTATAATTAATTTTTGCAAGATTGTTTTCTACTACAATCACTTTTTCATGACATGGACATTTTTTCACGCAAAGCCCGCAGGCGATACAACCGACATCACAGACGGAACGAACAACTTTTCCTTTATCGTGCGAGGAACAGGCAATTAAAAATCTTTTATCTTTCGGAATGAGTTCTATTAAATTTCTCGGGCATGCTTTTACGCATAAACCGCAGGCGGTACATTTCTCTTCATCAATTTCAGGCGGCAAACCCTCTCTTAACTTTATAGCGCCGAAAAGACAGACACTGGCACAATCACCAAAACCGAGACACCCGTAACTGCACATCACCGTTCCGCCGGAAACCAGCATTGCCGACACACATGTCTTTACTCCGTTATAATTTCCCCTCTGTCTTTTTTCGGAGATATCACCGCCGCAATGAATCCGGGCAACAAGTTTTTGTCGTGAAGAAATTTTAACGCCTAAAAACTCTGCGATTTTTTTTGATGCATCTTCTCCGCCGACAGAACAAAGGGCTGGATTAGCAACACCTTCAACAATTGCTTTTGCATAACCTAAACACCCCGCAAACCCGCAGACGCCGCAGTTAGCGCCGGGCAGCATCCCGAATATGATATCAACCCTTGGGTCAGTTTTAACGGCGAATTTTTTGGACGCTATACCCAGCCCTATACCGAGTACCAGCCCCAGAATACCGAGAACGATTAAAGGAATTATAATTGCGCTCATTTTAGCCGATACCTTACCCCAACTCCGCCCTGAAATATAAAATCGGTCCCGATAGCAGGAGCAATCTCAATAAATATACCCAGCGGATTCGTGTCAAAAAGATATT
>PEVQ01000190.1:32697-33327 GCA_002780205.1 Elusimicrobia bacterium CG06_land_8_20_14_3_00_38_11 | reverse complement strand
CAGTAACTAACGCCCCGATACCATAGTAAAGCGGCATCTGCCCTTCGTTCACCTTGAGTGCATTAAAATCATGCCATAAATAATCGCAATGAAACATAATCCCTGAACCGAAACCGACTACTCCATCAATAGCGGTTTTGTCTGAAAGCATATACTTTCCGGAAATACCCGACGGTTTGCCGAGCACAATGCCAATCTCAAAACCTTTCCCGCTTACAACACCTAAACCCAACAAACCCAATAAACTCAACAGCACACCAACTTTTTTCATACCCCCCCCTACATCATCCCTGAAAATCCGAAAAATGCTATCGCAATAAGTCCCGCAATAATAAATGCAAGCGGTTCACCTTTAAGCGATTTTGGTGTATCTGCCAATTCAAGCCGTTCTCTTATTGATGACATCAAAATAAGCGCGAGTGTAAAACCCAGACCCGCACCGACGGTAAATACAACCGTTTTTATAAGATTGTAATTTTCCCGGATATTTAATATCGCAACTGCTAAAATTATGCAATTGGTTGAAATCAAAGGAAGATAAATCCCTAATGCTTTATAAAGTGCCGGCGAGGTTTTCAGCAGCACCATCTCAACAAACTGGACAAGTGCGGCGATTACAAGAATGAAAAC
>PEVQ01000190.1:31491-32678 GCA_002780205.1 Elusimicrobia bacterium CG06_land_8_20_14_3_00_38_11 | reverse complement strand
ATGTGAAGAGGATTGAGCACGGCGTATTGCAGAAACCATGAAAAAACGGATGCCATCAAAAGAACAAAAATAACCGCAAGCCCCATCCCTATTGCATCCGATATTTTTTTGGAAACGCCCATATAAGGACAAAGTCCCAAAAACCTTGCGAAAACAAAATTGTGAACGAAAATCGTTGCAAGTAACAGTAAAATAAGTTCTTTCATTTTTTAACCGACCTCAAAATCGCCATCAAAAGTCCTATCGTGATAAATGCACCGGGCGGTAACATCATAATTAAAACGGGATTAAAACCGGTAAAAAGTTGGACGCCAAAAAAAGTTCCGTTGCCCAAAATCTCTCTTATTGTCGCTATAACAAATAAAACCAAAGCATATCCGAAGCCTATTCCGAGAGCATCCATTGCCGAATCCAAAACGGGATTTTTTGCCGCAAACGCTTCCGCCCGGGCGATAATTATGCAGTTGACGACAATCAGCGGAATAAAAATACCAAGATTTTTGTGAATAGCGGGAGCATACGCATTCATAACCAAATCTACAATTGTCGTGAAAGAACCGATTATGATTAAAAATACGGGAATGCGCACTTTATTCGGGATTGAATTGCGTAAAAACGATACTAAAATATTGGAACCAAGAAGCACAAATGTCATAGCCGAGCCCATTCCGATTGCATTTTTTACCTCCGTTGAGACGGCAAGCACGGAGCAAAGTCCCACCATTAAAATAAGAACCGGATTTTCTTTAATTATTCCTTTCGTGAACTCATTTAACAGTTTTTTTGAACTCATCTATGTTTTTCCTTATAGCATCGGTAATTGCCCGCGAAGAAATCGTTGCCGATGTAATACCATCAATTTCGCCGGCTTGAGCATCTTTCTTTAATAATATTTTTTCTGAAAATTTACCAATAAATTGCGAAAGAAAACTCTTCTCCGCTATTTTTGAACCAAGGCCCGGAGTTTCATTATGCGAAAGTATTTTTACGCCGGTTACCTCGAAATCCCTGTCAAGACCGACCAATGCCGAAATCTCGCTTGAATATCCATTGGCGATTACTTTTAGAACATAACCGACAATATTATTTTTTTCGTCATAACCGTTCTTCGGAAAATTATTTTTTACTTCAAAACAAAAAGCAACCGGCAAAACCTCTTTAAGTGCAGCGTTTTCCACTTCCAGTTT
>PEVQ01000190.1:0-31423 GCA_002780205.1 Elusimicrobia bacterium CG06_land_8_20_14_3_00_38_11 | reverse complement strand
TTCAGGGTCTATAGATGCTGAATCAAGTTCAGCATGACACCATCTTCCATGTAAAGTATATTCCGCTCTTGTTAGTAAAAGTTAAAAATTAAAAGTTAAAAATGTTTTGATAAATTGAAAATCCATAATTTTTAATTTTTCATTTTGCATTTTTAATTGATTTTATACTTCCAAAAACCCGTGGTTTGGTATATCTGTCAATCAAAGGCACGAGTATATTCATAATCAAAATTGAGTAGCAGACGCCTTCGGGATATGCACCGAGATTTCTTATTAAGACGGTCAGTACTCCGCAGCCAAATCCGAAAATAATTTTCCCTTTCGAAAACAGCGGACCGGTAACATAATCGGTCGCCATAAAAAATGCGCCTAAAACTACGCCGCCTGACAAAACCTGAAAAACGGGATCCTGTTTGAAAAGAACTGAAAGAACCGCAACAGTAAAAACAAATGTTAACGGAACATTCCAGGAAATTATCCGACGATAAAAAAGAAAAATCGCTCCCAATAAAAGAAGAATTTTTGATACCTCTCCGATAGAACCCGGGATGTTGCCGACAAACAAATCCATATATGAAGGCAGTTGTTGGACAAGTTTTTCTTTCAAAATACCGAGCGGCGTCGCCGAGGTTATTCCATCAATCTGCCATTTTGTCATAACAGTCGGAAACGAAGAAAGTAAAACGGCACGACCTATCAGAGCGGGATTAAAAATGTTGAAACCAATGCCTCCGAAACATTCCTTTGCTATAAAAATCGCAAAAAATGAACCGATACAAACCTGCCATAAAGCAATATCCGGCGGAAGACAATAAGCGAGCAAAAGTCCGGTAAGTGCCGCACTGCCGTCGGTAATTTTAATTTTTGTTCTAAAAATATATTTTTGCGAAATGAATTCAAAGAAAACGCAACTTAAAACTGATATTAAAATCACATAGCCCGAATGGACTCCGAATTTATAAACACCCCATATCCCCGACGGAATCAACGCCAGAAAAACAGACAGCATTATTTTTTTCACGGTCTGTTGCGATTTAATATGCGGAGCAGGTGAAATTGTAAATTTCATATTTTTTTACTTTAGCCACAGATAGTCACAGAATTGCACTGAATTTTTCTGTGATGTTTCTGTGTCATTCTGTGGCTACCATTTTTTACTTTACAGAACCCATAGATAGTCACAGAATTGCACTGAATTTTTTTTCTGTGTTTTTTCTATGTGATTTTGTGGCTATATTTTTTTCTGCTGAATTAATGTTTTTGCTAATTTTATATTCTGAACAAGATGAATTTTTGCAGGACATTCATAGGCGCAGCACCCGCACTCCATACAATCAAGCGGATTGTAATTTTTTAATTCCTTATATCTCTCTTTTTCAACCATGCGTGAAATTACCGTCGGGACAAGTCCCATCGGACAAACATCTATACATTTTCCGCAACGAATGCAATTTGAAGGTTCATAAAATTTTGACTCTTTTTCTGTAAGAATAACCAGTCCGGAAAAACCTTTTACGACGGGAACATCCAGCGTGAACTGGGTAATGCCCATCATAGGCCCGCCGGCAATAACTTTTTTTACATCCCCTTCGAAACCGCCGCAATAATCAACAATTTCAGACAGTGATGTCCCGATACGGACTTTCAGATTGCCCGGCCTTTTTACGGAACCTGCTACAGTAATTACCCGTTCATAAAGCGGTTTTCCTTCATAAACCGCCTCGTAAATCGCTTTTGCCGTTTGGACATTTTGGACTACACAACCGACATCCATCGGAAGTTTTCCCGACGGCACTTCCCGTTTCAAAACGGCTTTAATCAGTTGTTTTTCCGCACCCTGCGGATATTTGGTTTTAAGTTTAACCACTTTGACTTGAACATCTTCCATCTTCCATCTTCCATCTTCCATCTTTTCTATCGCATCCTCTTTATTGTCTTCAATTGCGATGAAACCGTTTTTTACATCAAGAACTTTCATTATAAGTTTCAATCCGCCGACGACTTTTTCCGTCTCTTCAATCATTACTCTGTGGTCACAGGTTAAATAGGGTTCACATTCACATCCGTTTAATATCACGCTGTCAATCTTTTTTTCTTTCGGCGGTGAAAGTTTTACATGCGTTGGGAATGCAGCACCGCCGAGCCCGACAATGCCCGCATTTTTTATAATTTCAACGATTTCATTAGGAAAAAGTTTTTCGGGGTTATGCGGAATAAACTCAACCGTCTCGTCTTTATCGTCGGACTCAATGATTATTGAATCAAAATTATATCCGCAGGGATGAAGACGGCTGGAAATACCAGAAACTTTTCCTGAAACAGGGGAGTGCAGATTTGCGGAGATAAATCCGGTCGCTTCGGCGATGAGTTGTCCGGTTTTGACTTCGTCGCCAACTGATACTATGGGTTTTGAAGGTGAACCGGTATGTTGTGATAAAGGAACAACTGCTTTTTTCGGGAGCGGTATTTCCTCCGTCAGTATTTGTGATGTGAATTTTGATTCGGGAGGGTGAACTCCTCCGATGAAATTATTCATAATGCGTAAAACCCGTTGTTTTATAAATTTTCTTTTCTTTATCAATTACAAGGCACTCGGCGACTTTGTACAATTGTATAAGTTTAAGTCCATCTTTTGGTCCTAAAACATAAGTCGCCGTAGCCAAAGCGTCGGCATTTGTCGCACTATCTGCTATGATAGTTGAACTTATCGATTCATCAGCCGAATAGCCGGACAACGGATTTATTATATGCGAAATTTTGGTTTTGTCAATAAAAAAATATCTCTCATAATCGCCGCTTGTTGTAACTGCTTTGTTTTTTATTTTCAGCACTGTGATAAAATCGTTTTTATCCCGCGGATTTTGGAGCGCGATTTTCCATGTTTTGTTGCCGAAACATCTTATATCGCCCCCGGCATTTACCATTCCAGTTTTTATGCCGTTTTTTTTGAGATACTCAACTGCACAGTCAACAGCATAACCTTTTGCAATCCCGCCGAGGTCAATTTTCATTCCTTTTTTTGCAAAGTTAATTTTTTTGTTTTTTTCGTCAATGCTAATATTTTTCCAACCGACAAGTTTTATAGCATTCTCAATTTCTTTTTTTGACGGTAATCGCTCTTTTTTCTTTGAATTTTTCCACAACTCGATAACCGGTAAAACAGTTATATCAAACGCACCGCCGGATATTTCAGAAAAATAATTTGATTTTTTTATGAGTTGAATTACTTCATCCGAAACGATTGACAAACCGCTTTTATTAAGTCGTGAAATCTCCGATTCGGGCTTATAGACGGAAAAAATATTTTCTACCCGGGCAATTTCATCAAAAGCGTCTGATATTGATTTTTTGGCAATTGCCTCGTCAAAAAACCAAATTTTTATCTCAACGGCAGTCCCCATTAAGAGTTTCTTCTCGGCAAATTCTTTGTTAACTGCTGAACAACCGAATAAAAAAACTGCAACAATTAGAATAATTTTTTTCATAAAACGGTTAATCGTTAATCGCCTTGATTAGATATAAGTTCACCTTTGGTATTATATTTTTTACTTTTTATCCTTTCGCCATTTTTGTAGGTATCTTTGCACATTATTTGTCCGCTCTCATAATACTCCCTGCAAACTCCGTCTAACTTACCGTTTTTGTAATCGGATTTTTCCTTTAATTTCCTGTTTTCATAATATGTTTTGTATGTTCCGTTTAATTCATTATTTTTGTAGTTCACTTTGTAAAATAATTCGCCGCTCTCATAATACATCTTGCTTGTGCCTCCCAATTTTCCGTCTTTGTAGTTTATCTCATCCTTCAATTTTCCGCTTTCATAATAATCTCTGGTTTTACCGTCTAACTTACCGTTTTTGTAATTTGCCTCTTGCATCACCTTGCCAGTTTCATAATATAATCTGACAATTCCTTCTTGCGAACCTTTTGTATAGTTTGTCTCTAAAAATAACTGACCGTTGCCATCATATTGCCTGATTATTCCGTCGGGAATAACGCCGGATCTCTGAATATTCCCTTTTTCATCAATTGTTTCTTTCGCTATTTCTTTTCCATCGCTGTAGAAAAAAATTTCTTTTATATTCCCGTTCTGAGTTATTTTTCGCACCACTTCAGGAAATAGCGAAGATATATCCGAGAGTACCGCTAAAAAATATATTATTATCCATCTACAGTTTTTTCTTGTCATTTTTATAATGTGTAGTCTTTGGAAGATAATAATTCTTCAACCTTTTATGTTGTTATTTTACTACTTTTTAGGCGGGTTTTCAAGGAAATTATATTGATTGGCTCAATAATAGAAATGCCTGTTTTTCGGTTTCATAACAATCTAAAATTATTTTTTCAGCCATCTACGATTTTATTTTGAATTCAAGATTTTCCGATTTTGCCGGCTTGTCTACAATAATTTTTTTACCTTCTTTTATTCCACCCGACAGAATCTGCCGGCTTAAACCATCAACTATTTCACGCTGAATCGTTCTTTTTAACGGGCGGGCTCCATAAACGGGGTCAAAACCGCTGTCGGCAATAAATACTTTTGCTCTATCGGTAAGTTCAACGGTAATCTTTCTATCGGAAAGCCGAAGGTTCACAAGTTCCATCTGCAAATCCACGATTTTTTTGATATGCTCAAGCGTAAGGTAGTGAAAAATAATTATCTCGTCAATGCGGTTCAAAAATTCGGGGCGGAAATACTGTCTCAGAACGGAAAGCAGTTTTTCCTTAATATCTTTTTCCATAAACTCCAAAACCTGTGAAGCGGTTTTTTGATAAAGTTCGCTTCCGAGATTAGATGTCATAATAATTACAGTGTTTTTGAAGTCAACAGTTCTGCCTTGTCCGTCGGTAAGTCGTCCGTCGTCTAATATCTGCAGAAGCATGTTGAAAACATCGGGATGGGCTTTTTCTATCTCGTCAAAAAGAATTACGGAATACGGTTTCCGACGGACTGACTCTGTGAGTTGCCCGCCTTCCTCGTAGCCGACATAACCGGGAGGGGCTCCTACCAGACGGGAAACGGTGTGCTTTTCCATGTATTCCGACATATCAATCCGTATTATGTTTTTTTCATCGTTAAATAAAAACTCGGCAAGAGCCCTGGCAAGTTCGGTTTTTCCCACGCCCGTAGGACCTAAAAATATAAATGAGCCGATTGGTCTATTCGGGTCCGAAAGCCCGCTTCTTGACCGACGGATAGCATTTGAAATTGCAGTAATCGCTTCGTCCTGACCGACCACCCGTTTTTTCAGTTCATCTTCCATTCTTAAAAGTTTTTGCGTTTCCGTCTCAAGCATTTTTGCTACCGGAATACCGGTCCATTTGGAAACGACCTCGGCGATGTCCTCTTCGTCAACTTCTTCTTTTAGCATTTTCGTATTTTTTTGCACATCCTGAAGTTTTTTGTTTTCATCGTTTAACTGTTTTTGTAATTCGCGCGATTTTCCGTAACGCAGTTCCGCAACTTTTCCCAAATCGCCGACCCGTTCTGCCTGCTGTTCTTCTAATTTTGTTTCTTCTATTTCCTGTTTTAATCGGCGGATTTTTGTAATGACCTCTTTTTCTTTCTGCCATTGGTCGGAAAATTTTTTTCTCTCTTTCTTTAGTTCATCAAGTTTTTTATCCGTTTCTTCCGTCTTTGATTTTTCTTTAAGAAGTCCTTGCTTTTCAATTTCAAGTTGTCTGATTTTTCTTTCAAGGTCGTCAATTTCGTACGGTAGCGAGTCAATTTCTATTCTCAAACGGGAAGCCGCCTCGTCGATTAAATCAATCGCTTTATCGGGTAAGAATCTGTCCGAAATATACCTGTTTGATAAAATCGCTGCGGCAATAAGCGCAGAGTCCTTGATTTTTACGCCGTGATGAACTTCATAGCGTTCTTTGAGACCGCGCAATATAGCAATTGTATCATCTACCGTCGGGGGCTGAATTATTACCGGCTGGAATCTTCGCTCCAATGCGGCATCTTTTTCTATGTGTTTTCTGTATTCGGCCAATGTGGTTGCACCGATACAGCGCAATTCGCCACGGGCAAGCATCGGTTTCATTATGTTTGCGGCATCAATTGCGCCCTCGGCGGCGCCGGCACCGACAAGCGTATGAATTTCGTCAATAAAAAGAATTATCTCGCCTTCTCCGGCTACGATTTCTTTCAAAACCGCTTTCAGGCGGTCTTCAAACTCGCCGCGAAACTTTGCACCGGCAATAAGAGCGCCCATATCCAGTGAAAGTACCTTTTTGTTTTTCAGCATTTCCGGAACATCGCCTGCGACAATCCGACGGGCGAGACCTTCCGCAATGGCCGTTTTACCGACACCGGGCTCGCCGATTAAAACAGGATTGTTTTTCGTGCGACGGGACAAAACTTGCATTACCCTGCGGATTTCGTCGTCTCTGCCGATAACGGGATCAAGTTTTTCTTTCCCGGCAAGTTCGGTTAAATCACGGGTGTATTTTTCCAATGCCTGATATTTATCCTCCGGATTCTGGTCTGTGATTTTCATGTTTCCTCTCATTTCTACAAGTGTTTTTAGTGTTTTTTCTTTTGTTATGCCGTATTTTGAAATTATTTCTTTTGATTTTGTGCCTGATTCGGAAATCGCAAGGAAGCAGTGTTCTGTTGATATGAATTCGTCCTTTAATGCTGACGCCTCTAATTTTGCTTCTTCCAAAATCTTATGTAGTTCTGGCGATACATAAATCTGACCATAACCTTCAACCTTTGGTAGATTTTCAATTTCAATCTCAATCTGTTTTTTTAGATGCGAAATATCAACAAAAAGTTTCTCAAGAATTGCGGGAACGGTTCCGTCTTTTTGTTCAACTAATGCAAAAAGAAAATGTAAATCGGTAATCTGCTGGTTGTGATGTTTTTCCGCAACCGCCTGTGATTTAGCAAGTGCCTCTTGCATCTTTATGGTAAATTTTTCAACATTCATACTGTTTTATTTTACAAAAAATAAAGATTGAAAACAAGAGTAATTTTTGATATAATAATTTTTGGAATATCATTTTCTCATTTAGCTAAATGATTAAGTGAGAGTGTGCAAAATTTATGTCCAACATAATTATTCTCGGACTTACAAGTTTATTGACGGATGTTTCGTCGGAAATGGTTTATCCGCTGATTGCCGTTTATCTTTCTTCTTTGGGCGCGACACCGGCAATTATCGGGTTTATTGAGGGCATAGCGGAAAGTTTAGCATCATTATTGAAAGTTTTTTCCGGTTATTTCTCGGATAAATTAAAAAGAAGAAAACCGTTTGCGATTTTTGGGTATTCCTTTTCCGGCATCGGAAAATTTCTGCTTTATATTTCTACAACTTGGCATTATGTTCTTTTTGCGCGGATTTTTGACAGGTTTGGAAAGGGTGTTCGGACAGCGCCGCGTGACGCTCTGATTGCCGAAAGTTCCGCTGAAGGCAAAAAAGGAAAAGCATTCGGGCTTCACAGGACTATGGACACCCTCGGCGCAGCATCAGGCGTTTTACTTGCATACTTTTTCATCACAGCGTGGCACGGCAGTTACAAAACCGTTTTTCTGTGGTCGGTAGTTCCGGCAATCCTGGGTGTTGCGGTATTGTTTTTCGTTAAAGAAAAGCACAAAACTGACACGGAACAAAAACACGGAACAGACACAAAACTAAAAATCAATTTTAAAAGTTTTAAGTATCTTGATAAAAAATTAAAATATTTTTTAATGATAGCGATGCTGTTCACCCTCGGAAATTCTTCAAACCAGTTTTTGTTTCTGCGTTCAAAAAATCTCGGTTTTTCCGCGGCAAACATAATTTTGCTTTATTTAGTGTATAACATCGTTTATGCTTTCGTGTCTTATCCGGCTGGAATTATTTCCGATAAAATAGGCAGAAAAAAAATACTGGTAATGGGATATTTTTTCTACGGGTTGGTGTATTTCGGATTTGCGTTCGCTTCGGCAAAACTCTCAATCTGGATTTTATTCGCGCTTTACGGGCTTTACATCGGCTTGACGGAAGGTATTGAAAAAGCGTTTATTTCTGATGTTTCACCAACGGATAAAAAAGCAACCATACTCGGACTTCACGCTACAATCGTCGGAATCGGACTTTTCCCAGCATCTTTTTTAGCCGGGATTTTGTGGACACAACTCGGACCCGCAGCGCCTTTCATTATGGGCGGATTAACGGGGATTCTCTCATCATTTCTACTTTTATTTTTAATTTAGCAGGTTAAATGTAAACAGGTGATTATATGTTTTATTTGAAGTTCATTGTGCATTTCAATTGCATTTTTTGTGGTTTCTATAATTAATTTTATGTTTTGGCTTTCAATATATTTTTTTGTTTCAGGAGGAATTTTCATACAACCGTCAAAAGCTGTTCCTACGATAATAATCTCCGGTTTTTCCGAAATCACATCTTTTACTAAGGGGAGCATAAAATACTTTACATGAAAAGGATGTCATTCTGAGCCGAAGGCGAAGAATCTCGATGTTAAAATGCGAGACCCTTCGTTCCACTCAGGGTGACAGACGAAGTGCTTCACCAATGTAAAGTATATTCCGCTCTGAGTAGTAAGTCATCAATACACAATGAATGCCCTGCCTTTCTCCACCAGTTCGCTCGAACCCTGTTAGGATAAATAATTACATCGCCGGTGTATTCTTTACTGTCAACAATAACTTCTCCAAAATCGTAGTATTCAATTTTCATTTTTTATCTGTAATTTATAAATTGCAGCGGGACGGGGTAGTCCTTGGATTTTATAAAACCGATGACCGACTGCAGGGCGTCCTTGTCTCTGCTTGAAACCCTTATCTGCTCATCCTGTATCGCCGATTGGACTTTCAGGTTTAGGGTCTTTATATCTTTTACAATGCTTTTTGCGAGTTCTTTTTCTATTCCGCAGACGATGTTATCCGTTTCCCGGACAGCGCCGCTTATATTTGTCTCGGTCTTTTTTACCGTCAATGCTTTCTGGCTTACTCCTCTTTTTGCCATTTTTGACGACAGGACATTTTTAATCTGTTTGAGATGAAACTCCGAACTTGCAGAAAGTATAACCGTTTTTTCGCCGCGGTTAAATTCAATTGTGGAATTGGTCCCTTTCAAATCAAACCTGTTTATTATTTCTTTCATTGAAATATTAACCGCATCGTCCACCGCCTGTAAGTCAACCTGCGACACTATGTCAAAACTAAAATCACTTGCCATTTTGTTCCTCCAGAAAACTTTCGTAGCCACAGATGGACACGGATAAACACTGAAATGTCATTCTGAGCCGAAGGCGAAGAATCTCGGTGCTAAAGACGAGACCCTTCGTTTCACTCAGGGTGACACTTCGTGTCATCTGTTAAAATCTGTGGCTTGATTTTTTATAATTTCCTATACTTCTAATAATTTTATCAGATTATCTAATTCCAAATCGGTATTTTCGCAACCGTCTTTGGACAGCGGATAAAAATATACGGAAATTTTCCGCTTCTCGCACTCTTTTATTCCCTGCACACCCTCAAAATAACAGGCAACGCCCAAAATTGCCCCGGGTTTTAATTCCGTAACCAATTTTTTTACGGTGCTGCCGCCTTTTAGTATTCTCAACCCGAGATAGCCGGCGGATTTTGCCGCCTGTGAAATTTTACATATTTTACAGCCGCCGCACTCTGCACAGAGATAATAACTCCCGAACTCCTTCGCTTTGCATTTTTTTATATTTCTCAAACACTGCGGCACTAAAATCATTCTTTTATTCGCAGGTATTTGCAGGAACTTTTCAAAATATTTTTCGTTTTTTTCTTGGGTAAATTTTTTGTAGTTCATATAAAAATCTGATTACACGGATTAAAAAAGCGATTACACAGATGAAAGAAACTATAACAACACGGCAAGCGATATTATTATGATTATCGCCGAGCATAAAATCGGCAGCCACACGGGGCCGAGCCACGGAGTCGGTATTAGAAAGAAAACATCGGTCGTGCCAAATGATTCCGGCCAGCGCAAAATTATTTTAAGAAAAATATAATAAAAAATGTCCCACACGCCGAAGGTAAGCAAAAAATACGAAATGCGGGATGATAAAGAACTGCCGACGAGCCACGCAAAAGAAAAAAGCATTATAATCGTAGATAATTCCCGGCCGCGTTCCGTTAAAATAATTTTTTTGGAAAACGGTTTCAATTCTGCAACGGGCCCGAATTTTATAAACGGAAATTTTACTTTTTGCGGAATGTGGAACCCCGAAGGATAATAAAGTTCTCTCAAATATACTACGACGGCGGCTTCCAGATAACCCATCGCGGCAGCAAAAATTACCGTTAAAATTATTGTCATCTTACAGAAGATTTTTCAGCGATAAAACCTGGTCGGCATTGCCCATAACAATCAGTTTATCACCAGCGTGAATTGAGGTATCTTTAGGCGGATTAAACTTGTACCCTTGTTTTGTCGCTATGGCAAGAAGCAGCACTCCTGTTTTTTCAAATTGCACTTGCGAAACCGTTGAAACCTTCGGATTTTTTACCTCAACATCTTCAACCCGAAGGTCGCCTTTTCCCTCTTTTAACATCATATCAAGAAAAGAAACAACCGTCGGACGAATCATTTCCGATGCCATGCGCAAACCGCCTATAAGATTGGGAAGAACGACCGAATTCGCGCCGGCAAACATAAGTTTTCTCGCCGAGGAATCCTTAACCGCCTTTGCGACTATTTTTATATTCGGATTCATTTCACGAGCGGTTATTATTAAAAAAATATTTTCCTCGTCGGTGGAAAGTGCGGCAAAAAGTCCGGCCGCATTTTCTATCCCCGCAACCTTCAGAACATTTTCATCGGCGGCATCATTATTTATGCAGAGGTAATTTTCATGTTTTTTCAGCAAGTCCTTATCTTTTTCAATTATCACAAAATTCCTTTTTGTCTGTGAAAGTTCCGAAATTATGTGACTGCCTACTTTCCCGACGCCGCATAAAATAAAATGATTTTTTAATTGCGAAATTGTTTTAAGCATTTTGTTCCTCCTGAAAATCTGGCTCAGTTCTCCCTCTATGAAAAATGAAGTAATGGATGAGACGGCATAAAGCATAACGCTAATCCCCGACAAAATCAAAATAATCGTAAAAATTCTTCCGTGAATTGTAAGCGGATGGGTTTCTCCGTAACCGACGGTGGCAAGCGTGATGACGGTCATATAAAGGGAATCAAGAAAATTCCATTTTTCAATAATGACATAACCTACCGTGCCGAATAATAAAATAAAAACAAGAATGGAAATTGTGCGGATGAGTTTTTTATACATTTTTGAGGTATGGGTTGTGAAACTCAAGATAATTTTTCCGACTGAAAATCATATTTCAGAAATTCCTCGACAACTTTCGCGTCAAACTGCGCACCGCTGTTTTTTTTAAGTTCTACGAATGCCTCGGATAACGTCATCGCTTTTTTGTAAGGTCTCTCCGACATCATAGCGTCAAATGAATCTACGACGGCAAGAATTCTTGAGCCGAGAGGAATATCATTCCCTTTAAGTTTGTCCGGATAGCCGTTGCCGTCCCATCTCTCATGGTGATGCTTGACATACTCGGCGGCGCCTTTAAGAAAACTTACGCGGCTGATGATGTTGGCGCCTATTGTGGAATGTTTTTTTATAATCTCGTATTCTTCGGGAGTTAATTTCCCGGGTTTCAGGAAAACCGATTTGTCAATTCCTATTTTTCCCACATCGTGAAGAGTTGCCGCCATTTCCAAATCCTTTAATTCCTGTTTTGTCATACCCATATTTTTGGCGACATAACTTACGAATTTTACCATTCTCTCCGAATGACCGCGTGTGGAGTGGTCTTTCGCTTCAATAGCCTCGGCGAGAGCGGAAAGAACTTCAAGGTAAATATCTTCCTGCGAGTGATGGGGCGAAATGCCTGTCCTCCCGTTAAACAACCACTTAATCATAATTACAAGTCGTTTAATAAAATTTATCATTTGTATCTTTTTAGAAAACCCCCGTTGATTTCATTATAGCAAAAAAATCTGGAAAATCAACCTTCCGAGTACGGTTCTACATGTACAATGACATCCCTTAAAAAAGGTTTCTCTTTAATCAGCGCCTCCTTCAAATTAGTTGCTATATCGTGCCCTTTTGAAACCGTGTAATCCGAACTTACGAATATTGAAACATCTATTATGTAATTTCTTCCCACAGGATGAACGCGTAGATTAGAAAAATTTTTTATTTCGGGATACCTCAAAATAAATTCTTTTATTTCCCTTATGAATTCCGCAGAAGGAATAGAATCCATTATTATCCTGTTGCTCTCCTTCATTATATTCACGCCTGTCCTCATAATAAAAACTGACACCACTAAACTTGCAACGGGGTCTAAAAAAAGCCAGGAATCTCCCATTCGGGCGCCGGCAATACCTATGAGAGCACTGGTTGACGCAAGAACATCCGAACGGTGGTCAAAAGCGTTTGCCTTGATTGCCGGTGAATTTAACATATTGCCGACTTTCAAAGTGTATCTGTGCAGTATTTCTTTTATTATTATTGTAATAATAGCAGCCCACAAAGCGATAGAAGAAGGATGGCTGTAGTTTTTGTCAATTATAGTATGAAAAGCGGAATAACCGAGGAACAGACCGGTAGACAACACAATAATAGAGACAATCCATGAAACAATAACCTCTATGTTTTCATGCCCGTACGGATGTTCGTCATCCTCGGGTTTTTTACCCATTTTTATGCCGAGATAAATAACCGCCGATGTCAATACATCAAAAAGCGAATTGATGGCGTCGGCAATCATCGCCTGGCTGTGACCGAAAATTCCGGCAAAAAATTTAATTATAGTCAGAAAACCGTTGGCAACAAGTCCTGTTATAGTGCAGACATATTCATCTTGAAAATTGATTTTTTTCGGCATGATTTTATTATACTTTTCCCTAAAAATTATTCGAGAACAATTTTTACGATTTCATTGCGCGAAAAAAGCCGCATCGGAGGTCCCCATATTCCCGTTCCGGAAGTTGTGTAAAGATAAGAACCGCTTTTTTTGTACAAACCGAAAGGATACTTAAAATAAAACATCGTTATTAAATCCATAGGCGGAATCTGACCTGCATGGGTATGTCCTGAAAGTTGCAAGTCAACGCCTAACTTTTCCGCCTCATCAAAAACATCCGGCTGGTGCGAAAGAAGAATTACAGGTTTCGTGAAATCGCAATTTTTTAATGCTGAATCCAAATCCGAACCGGCTTCCGAAAATCTTCTGCCAGTTTTATCGTCTATGCCTGCAAGTTCAATCGCACCGACAATAGTTGTTTTTCCATTCCTTAAGACAGTTATGTTTGAATTTTTTGCAATTTCCAAAAACATACCGATGCCGGCGTAAAACTCATGGTTGCCGGTCACCGCAAAAATTCCGCATTTTGATTTTATTTTTTTCAGTATATCGCAGAAACCGTCTAAACCGCGCAAATCCGCATCTATCAAATCGCCGGTTATAACGACCAAATCGGGATTTTCCAGATTGATTTTTTCAACAATTTTATTAAGCCGTTTTTTGGATTTCAAAAAGTTTATATGCAGGTCTGAAATCTGAATTATTGTGAAACCGGAAAGTTTTTGCGGAAGTTTTCCGGTTCTAATTTTCAGTTCCTTTATTACAGGCGCACGGGCAACATTACAAAGCGAATATGCCGAGACCAAGAATGTAACGGCAAGTGAGAGAATAACGGAATAATATCTGAATGATGCGGCGGGAGAAAATATTCTAAGAACATCGGAAATTACAAAAACGGTAAATGCAATGGCAATAACCCCGAACCAGATAGAACCGAATTCCGCAAACGGCTTTATCCAAAATGAGATTATGCGTCTGCTCAAAAATTCACCGAGTAAAAACGATAATCCTGCAAGTAAGAAAAACAATCTTAAATACCGGCAAGCGGATGACAACAGCATTAAACCGACGGCAATACGACTATATACATAAAAATGAATTCCGAGATAAATTGATGAAAAAATCAAAATAAAAAATAAAAAATAAGGTTTAGACATAGTGATATCTATTCTATAATTTTTTTAAGGACTTTTTTGGCAGCGAGCAACGCCTCCGCCAAAGTTGAGCGTACGAGCGGCTGGATTGAAGCCCCGGCGCGACAACAGGAATCTTCAGTGAACTGCGTGATAATTTTGCCGAGTGAAATTTTAAGCGGAATTTTTTCTTTTATGCCGGGAAGATACGCGATTTTATTCGGGTTCTGCGAACTTTTTCTCGGAATTCCCGTAATCCTTTCGGCATAGTGAACGACATCCGGATGATTTTTCCCTATTATGTTTTCGGCGTAATAAATTGCCTTGCTGCTGGAAATAAATTCCAATTGCGACAGATAAGCGGCATTGCCTTTTTTTATTTCTACATCTTCCGACCCTGTATTTTCATATGGCACTTGCTCAAAGTCATTCAGAACAAATTCGCACTTCGCAACAATTTTTTGAGTGTTGTCCAAAAATTCCTGGGGCATCCCCGCATCAAACATTTCTTTTTCCGATTTAAGCCAGAAGTGATGCGAATCAATCTTAAACGACGATATTTTATCAAAACGGGTTTTTATGATAATGTCGTGGGCAAGCCAATCGTCAATTTCCAAATAATGAACATCATTTGTTGCAATCGGGGTCACATTATATTTTTTGGCAAGTTCCAGCAACCCTTTATTTGATATTTCCTCGTCGGTAATACCGTGCTTCGCTATCTCAACATAGAAATCATTTCCGAAAATTTCTTTGTATTTTATAAAAATTTTTTCAGCATCGGGAAGGCCATTTTTTATGTATGCCTGCGAGATCTGATTAAAAAAACAGGCAGATGAAGCGATTAAACCCTCGTGATATTTTTCTAAAAGTTTCCAATCAACAAGCCCGCGGCGTTCATAATAATTATTAAAAAGCCAACTATCAGAAACAAGCGAAACGAGATTTTTATAGCCCTCGTCGTTTTTTGCAAGTAAAACAAGATGAAACCTGTTTTTGTCCCTCTTTTCAATTGATTTTTGGGCATCGTCGACAAAATATATTTCAACGCCGAAAATCGGTTTCACGCCGTATTTTTTACAGGCATCAGAAAATTCATACATAAACGGCATTTCGCCGTGTTCCGTTATAGCGATTGCATTTTGTCCAAGTGATTTCGCTTTTTTTACCGCTTCATCAATCCGCAGGGCGCTGTCAGAAAACGAACCGATAAAATGATTGTGTAAATGTGTGAACATTATTTCCCCTCGCTTTGCTCATCCCCGACTAAAGTCGGGGGCTACATTATTGGTTTGAATTTGTTCCATTGACGAGGGACTGAAGTCCCTCATTCCACAAATTCATTTTCTTTGTTCTATTTCTTCTATTTTTTCCTTCAATAAATCAGTGTATCTTCCTTGCGGTTCAACTTCAAGTGCTTTTTTAAAAAGTGTAACCGCCGCGTCGGATTTATCATCAAAGTAATACATCAATCCGAGATGTATCCGTGCATAATACTCTTGAGCGTTGAGAGAAATTGCTTTCAAAAATTCTGTTTCGGCAAGCACAGAATTATTTATTTTTTTGTAAGCATAGCCGAGTTTGGAGTGGGCATCTGCCGAATTAGGATTTATCACGACGGCTCTCTTCAGTTCAACAACCGCTTCTTCAAATTTTTTATCCCTCACTAAAAACCAACCATTATCCATATACATCCAAAAGTCATCGTAATTTGTTGAAAATGTACTGACGGATGCTGAATACCTGTTTATATCCGATTTTTTTTCCATGTTAATTTTTATCGCTTTACCGTCTGAAATTATTTCAATGTTACCGTCAATATCTGTTCTGTACAATTTAATATTGAGTTGCTTGTATTTTTCAAGCGTTGATAAAACAGGCAGACCATAATCATTGGGATAACCGACGGTAAGCACGGCAATTTTGGGTGCTACCTTTTTCAGAAATTTATAAGTTGACGACGAACTGCTTCCGTGATGCGGGATTTTTAAGACGGTAGATTTTATGTCATAATTACTTTGCAAAAAATTTTCGGCTTCTTTTTCTATATCGCCGGTAAAAAGAAACGAATTTTTACCGTGTGTAAGTTTTATTACTACGGAATGATTATTGTATGCTTCGGTGCTGTATAAAATCTCGTTTTTTGAGTTTAATACGGTCGCTTCGCAGCCGCCCCAATCGTATTTTTCACCGACGGCAACTATTTTATATGCCGCACCGCTTTTTTTCACTTCTAATAGAAAATCCTGATAGGGCTCAACCGGTGAAACAATTCCATCAGTTAAAACCTCCACTACCTTAAAGTTTTTAAGAATATATTCCAGTCCGCCGTAATGGTCGCCGTGAGGATGGGTAAGAATTACGGTGTCAATTTTTTCTATATTTTTATTTCTAAGAACGGGGGCTATATTTTTTTCACCCGCATACCACAAACCGCCGTCAATAAGTATGTTTTTATTTAACGGTGTCTGAATTAAAATTGAATCGCCGACCTGCCCGACATTTATGAATGTAACCGTTAAGTCAGAAGCGTTGATGAAAGTTAAAAGTAAAAAGTGAAAGGTTAAAATTAAAAATCGCTTAATCATTTTTTTATCATTCAGGCAGATTAAATAAATCTATTTTTATGTTTTTATTGAGATTGAGTTTTTTGAGAATCAAGGTTGTTCTTATATCTCCGCCGGAACTTATAAAATCCAATTTGTGCGGAAATTTTATTTTTTCCAGCAGTTTATAATCAGACGGACTAATACCGGAACCGTTGGCAAATTTTATCTCGGAAACTGTGTGTTCTTTTTTATCAACTTTTACTTCTACAAAATCATTTTTAAAGATATAGAAATTTTCTTTCTCTGAAACATTATCAAGCCCGTCAAAACATTCAGCATCAAAAATACTGAAAATGTCCTTAACCCAAAAAAAATCGTCGGTAAGATTGTATTGCTTTTTGTCTGGCGTAACATAAACGACCGTTCCCTGCCGCATCAAAATAAGTCCCTGCGGAACTGAGAACAGCCCTAAAATTTCAAATCGCAATTGTTTCGGTTTCTTGAAAAAAAATGGCCCGTTCGCTCCGTATCCCTCGTTTTTATAGACGGTGTTTGCACTGACAAAACCGGAAATGTCCTGTATCCCCTTAAAACTTCTCAGTGCCCGTAACTTTATCATATCTTTTGTCCAATTCAAGTTTCTGCGGTACTTTTTTATCTTTTTTTTGACCGCTTTGTTTTTTTCAAGGGAAAAAGATATCTCCCAACTATCAACTGCTTTTTCAATATCTCCGACAGATAAATAACAGTCGCCGAGATGGTCAAAAATCACAGCATCATCTAATTTTTCAGACGCTTTTTTAAGTAATGTCAACGCTTCATCATATTTTTTTTGACGGTAAAAAACCCAGCCGAGCGAATCAATATATGCGGGATTTTCCGGCTCTATTTCCAGCGCCTTTTTTATAAGTTCTTCCGCTTCTTTAAGTTTTATGTTTTTGTCCGCATAAGTATAGCCGAGATAATTACATCCCACCGCAGAATTTGAATCAATTTCTATAACGCTAAAAAACTCTTTTTCCGCTAATTCCTGTTTTTTTAATTTATCATAAACAATCCCCAGTTCAAAACGGTATTTGGAATTTTGCGGTTCAAGTGCAACTGCTTTTTTCAGATAACTTTCTGATTTCTTATACTTGCCTAAAACCTCATAATTCATTGCAAGAAAAAAATCCACATCGGAAATTTCAGCACCAAGCGACAACGATTTTTTAAAAGATTTTACCGCTTCTTTTGTGTTCTGTTGAATCGTAAAAACATAGCCCTTTTGTATATGCGGCTCAGGGGATTTTTTATTTATGGAGATTGATTTGTCAAAATATTTGAGTGCTGTTTCATAGTCCTTTTCTTCAAGAGACAAAAGCCCGAGATAATAGTCAATCCAGTGATTTTTCGGAAACTTTTCTTTTGCTCCTGTAAGATATTTTTTTGCCGACACATAATCCTTTTGTAGAATATAAAGTCCTGCAATTTTCATCGTAAGTTCCGCATCATCCGGCAATATTTCGAGCAGTTTATCATATAACTCAATCGCTTTGCCGTAGTCCTTTTTTTCTTCGTAGATACCTGCAAGGGCAAACAGCCCAACGACTGAATTACCGTCTATTTCAGCAGCCTTCTTCAGATATAATTCCGCTTCAACCGGGCGTTCAAGTTTATTGTATAAAATTCCTATACTGACATAAACATCTGGTGAATCCGGAGCGATCTGCAAAAATTTTTCAAAATATAAAATCGCCTTCTCATATTTACCTGTTTCGGAATATAACACTCCCAGATTGTAAATCGCCTGTTCGTTAGACGGCTCCGTTGACAGTATTTTTTCATATACCGAAATTGCATCTTCGGGTTTTTTATTGTAAATTGATAATTCCGCCATAAGTTCCGCTGTTGATTGGTCGGCGGGGGCGACTTTGGAAATTTCAGAAAGAACCTCCGAAGCCGCATTCGTGTCACCGGTTAAAATATACAGATTGACCAATTGTTTTTTCAGATAAACTGAGCCGCTATCGTATAAAGTTGATTTTTTATATTCCTCTATTGCTTGAGGATATTCACCTTTCATCTGGGCAATGTTGCCCAATAAATAATGATAGTAAGCGTCGGATTGGGAAGCGGAAACGGTAGTAAGAAGTGAGAAGTGAGAAGTGAGAAGTAAAAAAAATAAATAATATTTTTTCATAAAGTTTTTGCCATAACTACGGCATCGTCGGTATTTGAATAGTATTTTTTTCTCAATCCTATTTTTTTGAATCCGAATTTCTCATAAAATTTTGATGCCGGGTAATTTTGTGCTCTTACTTCCAAAAACATTTTTTTTATTTTTTTCGCGTAAGATATATCCATAATATATTTCATAAGTCTTGAACCAATACCTTTTCTTCTGAATTTTTCCTTAACGGTAATGTTCGTAATTTGTCCTTCGTCGGAAACCGTCCAAAAGCAGACATAACCGATTATTTCACAGTCTTTTATCGCTGCAAAAAAATTTGAGAATTTAATCTGTAATTCCCTTTCAAACAAATTTTGCGACCACGGCTCCGGATATGATTTTTTTTCAATTTCGGCAATTGCACTTATGTCATCAATCCGCACCCGGCGAATTTCAATTTTAGTATCTTTTTGTCGATTTACGACCGGAATAATGCTCTTGGGCAAAAGCCCTCCTTATGTACAAAGGCAGAACTTCATTATAATTGTGCTTCTCACATCTTTCCAATTTCTTTGATGCCATAAAACCGACGGCGGAAGCGGATAATTTCACAACAACACATTTTCTATTATCCGGTATTGAGCGGCAAATTTCATAACTTCCTGCAACCGTTGACTTATTATCCAACATTTTTAAGAATTTTGCAACCTCAATTATTTTTATTTTAGTTTTTCTTTTTAGCCCTTCATACTCTGCCGTGTAAACTTCACCGCGAAGAGCATCTACTACCGGAAAAATTTTCCCAAAAACATTTTTATTTTTTAAGGCGTCGAAAACCAAACAATCCAGACACGAAACACCGATAATGGGTAATCTCAGAAATTGTCCGTAAGCCCGAGCCAGCGAAACACCAACTCTTATGCCGGTGAAAGAACCTGGTCCCACATCAACCGCTATAACATTAAACTGTAAATTTTCCCTTGTGATATTTTTTATAACATCAAAAATTTTGGATGACGAATTTTTCGGCAAAAAAATATTCTTTTCGGCAATAATTTTATCGCCGCTTATTACAGCGGCGCCGCAAATGTTACCCGATGTTTCAATAGCAAGTATTTTCATCTTCTACTTTTTAAGTTTCAACTCTATATACTAAAACACCCAAAATAAAAATTGAAATTATTGATATTATGACCCCTGAAAAGAAGCACAGCGGTCTATAAACAAAAAAGATTTTTTTTTCATTTTGGAAAACAGTAACCCTTCTTACAGATTGGAAATTGGAGATTTCTCTCTTCTTACCATCTACAAAAACATTCCACCCGGGGTAATAAAAATCGCAGAGAATAAGTTCTCCCTCATCCTTTTCCTTCTTTATTATTTTTACTTTTGTAGTTTGATAATCCAGCACCTTAACTGGTAAAATGTTTTTTATAATAGATTTTTCTTTCTTCGTTATGAATGCTCGAGGTAAAAAATTGATATTTTGATATATTTTTAACTCTGGTAATGGAACTGGAAAGTTTATTTTTTTAACAAGCAAAAAATCTTTTTTCTTAATCAAATCTGACGATGAAATCACATATTTTACATTTGCTATATCAAAATGTTCAAATTCATTCAGATGAACAAACGGGGTATATGCATTTAAGGATGGTATGTGATATAACATATTCGTATTTGGATAAAGATAATTTCGGAAACTGTATTGAGTGATTTCAGCAAATCCAGGAATCTTTGAAAAACAATATGCTCTTATCCAAGCGATAGCACTCTTGTCATAAGTATAAACTCTGAATAATTCTTTATCGCTTTCTAATATTTTTACAATTTCTGGTTTGGAAAAAAACTGCCAATCGATGACCTTGTTATATCCGGAAGAAAAATTCAAAAGTTCAGCAAGGACTGCCGTTATAACTAAAAACTTAATCTTTGGAAAAATTTCTAGTCCTTTTGCTGATAGTATTGCCAGTGAAAATACAACAAAAATAAGTAGACGTTGCGGTATTCTGAAATACTTAAATCCAGGCATTATTTTGAAATATAGATAATGCAAATATGGAAAACTTAGGACAACAAATATTAGAAAAAGCAAAAGGAGAGAAAAAAATCTTGTTTCTTTTTCTTTTTTAAAATTTTTGAGTATATAAATGAAAGCAATCAGTATTGTTATAACTCCCACATAAGCACAGTTTTCACCGAACAAACTATCCTTTCTTGTATATGTGCCCATAGCAGGATTACCAAAAATATAAGGCATTATGAAAAACAAAAGATCTTTTATGTAATAGCCCCATGCAAACATTTCTTCCTTCACCACACCGTAAGCCCGGTGAGAATAAGGTATTAGTTCAACGGTAGGTAAAACTTGACAAAAAGAAATTAAAAATGCAAAACCGATGGCGAGGAAAAATCTTAAAATTAGTTTTAGATCTTTTGATAAGAAAATAAGGTATATAAATCCAACAATTGCAGAATAGTATAGAACTTGAGGAAAACCCGATAGAAACTGATTTGCAAAGATCAAACTAAGAATTAACCACAATTTTTTTTGTGAAATTTTATTAACGAAAAGAAAAACAAGCGGTATCCAACTTATCGCATTTAATAGATTCATGTGCTCATTGTGAACGGCAGAAAAACCAGAAAAAGCAAAAACTATTGATGCAAGAATACTTGCTGATTTTTTCAATTTAATAGCTCTTGCAAAAAGATACGTAAAAAATCCTGAAAGAAAACTGTGCAAAACAAATACAAAGTTGTAAGCAGCCCCGGGCGGTAATATCGCAAAGAGAATGTTCGGAGGATAAAAAAAGCCACCCTGGCTTTCTGCATGTAAAGGAAATCCTAGAAAAATATCAGAACTCCAGAGAGGGAACATTCCATTCCTTATTGAGTCGGCAAAAAAACTTCTGAACGGGAAATACATAGCGATAATATCATTTATCTCTGGAAAATGTGCGGAAAAAAGTCCAAAAAGAAAAACTGTTTTCCAGTAGATAATAATAATAACCAATACTAAAACTATTGATATCGCTGCCATTTTATTTCTCTCTCATTTTCATTTTTAATTTTTATGTAAATTTCAATTCTTTTTTTCGGCAAATTTTTTTTGCCTAATTTTCCTGCCCACTCAATAATTGTAATCCCATCACCGTAAATATATTCGTCAAGGCCCAAATCATTTATTTCGCTCGCGGAATTCAAACGATATAAATCAATATGATAAACCGGAAATTTTCCTCTGTATTCGTTCACAATTTTGAACGAAGGGCTGTTTACAAAACCCTTTACTTTAAGCCCCTTACATATCCCCTGCACAATAACCGTTTTTCCAGCGCCGAGTGTTCCATAAAGACAGATAACAGAACCACATTTTACTATTTCTGCTATTTTTCTACCAAAATTAAATGTTCCCAAAGGACTTTTTGAAACTAAATCTCCACTTAAAGTTTTTGATTGAAACAAGATATACCCCCAGCAAGAGAATCATCAACGAACCGTAACCGTATTTTAGCGAGATGTATTCCAAACAGCCGCCGAACATTGAACCGATTAAATTTGAGCCTAAAGATGAAGACGGGTTTTCCGATTTAGAAAATGATGTGGCAAAAATTACTCCCGAAAAATATATCGGTAAAAATAAAAGGAGCGATGATAAAACAACTTTCACATAAAAAGGAAAAATTAAAAATATTTTCAAAGGAATCAGAATGTTTGCTGTAATAATCAGAAAAAGATAAATATAATACTTTTTATTGTTATCCGGAGAAAATCTGCTAGTAAAGTATGTCGCAAAAAATGCCATAACAAGTATCGCAATTATGACTATTGAATTGACAATCCAGGTTGAACCGAAAAGTATTGCAAATCTTATAATTGCAGATGTTTCCAAAATCATAAAACCCGTGCCGAGAAAAAAGAAATGGTTGTTTATACCGTAAGAAATATCCGACGATATGAAAACAAGTAAGGCAGCAAAAAATAATATCATAAAAAGAGATAGAACATAATGTACCGGGATTGTCGGATTTTTAAGATACAGAAACGGCCAGTTGTCGGTGGTTGATTTAATATGGTAATTTGATGTTAAAAACAACGGGGCTTTTTGCTTGGGGAATAATTCCGCTTTTGGGGGAAAATTTATTTTTTCAATCCCGGGGCCATTAAACAGCACAGCGAAGTGCTCTTTTTCCTGTTCATTGTAGATAATTGTTTTTTTGCCGAAAGTTTCTTCAAGCATTTTTGACAAGCGCTCAACGAGCCAGATTTTTCTGAACTGATTATATATAATAACAACGCCATCGCCGGTTAAATGCCTTTTTACATCCTCAAAAGCATCCTTTGTAAAAATAAAATTTTCAAGACGCACCGACGAGAATTGCGAAAATACCGTCAGCGAATCAATCAGGGCAAAAATTATCAAATCGTATTTTTCGTCTGATTTTTTAAGAAAAGCACGGGCGTCATCATTAAAAATTTTTACTTTTTTATTTTGATATGGTTTATTCGGGTGCCGATTTCCTATTTCAATAATCACAGGGTCTATTTCAACAGCATCTATTTTTTCAGCGCCGGTTTTTAATGCAACTGCCACGTCATTTCCGGTACCGGCACCGAGTATCAAAACCTTTTTTGGTTTTTTTATAAGTTTATACGGAAACTCATAGCCATTGACAAACTCTTTATCTATATTAAGCATTGTCTGATGAGGAATCCCGTTGACTATTACACAATTGTTGATTACATCAATTCTATAATAAGGTGAAAAAATTGCACCATGACTTATCATCCATAAGAAAAAAAATGATAATACAAACGCAAGAACATTGAAATAAAAAAACCGTTTCCCGTATAGATAAGGGAACAGACACAAAAAAATAATCACAAACCATACAAGAGGCGAACTGTTAGAAAATGAAATCGCCGTAAATAAACCGACGCCAAAAATTGCTCCGCAGATATTTATTATGTAAGCAACAAGCGGTTTAATGCCGGAAAATGCCCTGCCGACCTCTTGCCCGACAGAAATAAACATTACGGTTGCAAGTATAAAAATAATCGGAAGAAACCACCATGCATTCGCATTATACAACGGCACTCCTTTGGCAAAACCCGAAGCAGTAAAATATACGCTTACATCGGAATTAACCGTCAATCTGATTATAACTTTCCAGAATATAACACACAAAATTAAAAAAAATGAAGGAAATAAAACTATGAAATCCGTCTTTTTGGATACAAGAAGCATCCCGATACCCAAACCCAAAAAACATGCAAGCAAGACAAAGTTGGAAAAATAAGAAAGCATAACGACATTGGAGTTGAACCATCTGATGCATACAATTTCTAAAAAAAGTGCCGCAAAACTTATAAAAAATAATTTGAGATATTTTTTCATCATTTAACTTTGTAAATTATAAATGCTTCTAACGGGTCGCTTGAAAAGGAATAAGGCAAAAGCCCATACATATTTAAGTGAAATCCCGCATTTACCCAGGGGTTCATTGTTCTAAAAGGATTTTTTGTAAATACATATTTTTCTTCTATGAATTTTAATTTTTTAAAGACATCTTTATGAATTTTTTGCGTGACAGGAAAAATCGGATTAACTAAAATCGAATTTTTCGGATATATTTTATCGTTTGAATCAACTGCTAAAAAACCGTTTTTCTCCATATAGTATTGGAAGCCAAGATGTCCTGTAAAATAAACATTTTGCCCCGCATAATTATTTTTGATATATTCCGCAATATCCCTGTATGAACCGGCAAGCATATAATCGGAATGTGTAAGAAATAACGACAGGATAATTCCTGCTGTAATCGTTATTGTCAAAAAAACTTTTCTGGTTGATAAATCTTGCGATATTTTTACTAATAGCATTATTACCGGTGGCAAAAGAGGTAAAAGATATCTTACCGCAATTATCGCCGAAACGGATGCAAAAAAAAGAAAATATAGAAAAAACCACATTACAAGAAAAAAAGTTTCGTTTTGGAAATTTGTTTTTCTAAGATGCTCTGCAAAAATAAAAATAAGCATAACTGACGAAGATATAAAAACTCCGAAAAACAAATTTTTAAGATTAGAATTACCAAGTAAGTTAAAAAAAAGATTTGCAACTGAAAATAAAATTATAAAAAACCAAATATAAACTTTATTGTATTTGAAACTAATCCATAAAATACTCAAAGGAAAAATAAAAGCGCCTCCGAGGTAGGTTAAAAGCGGAATTTCTTTTACCGGTCCGAAAAACAACCCCACCGAAAGAGATTTTTTCAGAATTTGAATTTCATCATAAACTAATTTATTATGCGTTGACCAGGCAATTAAAAATAAAATCGGAATCAAAAAAAATATAAGATTTTTTTTTAGTTTTTTATTAAGTAAAAACCATGCAAAAACAACCGGTAAATTTATAATCGCTACAAATTTTATAAGAACCGCCAAACCGAGTAAAATCCATCCGATAAATTTTTCGTTAATTACAAAATAGATACCCCACAGTGAAAATGCGAGCATCGGAATATCAAGCATAATATCGGTAGCATTCACAAAAAATGCCGGGCTGGCTATTAAAAGAAGTGTGGAAAAAAACGGATTTATTTTTAACTCATCGGATAGAAAATACATTCCCATAATGGTAAATACGGCAAAACCAAGAAAAACAAGATGCAGTATTTTTTCATTTTCGCCAAAAATTTTTATGATACCGGCAATGAGGTATGAGACCAATGGCGGATTATTGGCAACATCCCATCCGAAATAATTTTTTTCTGCACAGTTTATCTGGAAATCAAACGGTTTAAGCGGCTCTTTTAGAATCTGTCTTGCCGTATAGATATAAAATATCGCATCGGAAGAAATTGCCTTGTTGTAAAACGGAACTAAAAGGATAATAGTAACAACACAGAGAAACGCAATCTCCGAACATTTGTTCGGGCGAACATTTGTTCGGTTTTCAGTTTTTTCAAATTGCTTTAGACGGAACATATTTTTGATTTTTCCAAAACCGAACATTTGTTCGGTTTTACTTGAAATGGTCATAGCCGTTATTTTTCAAATTGACTTTTTTATTGTTTGAGTTCAGATAGATAATTTTTTTGTCTTTTGTAATTTTTCCTACTTCATAAAATCTTTTTTCAAAATATGATTTTTTACCGGGCGGGACGGTAAATATAAGTTCATATTCTTCGCCACCGAATAAAATAAAGTCGGAAGTCGGAAGTCGGAAGTCGGAAGCGAAAGATTTAAACTCATCAGAAACGGGAATTTTGTCAAGATAAATTTTGCAACCAACTTTTGATTCCTGACAGATAAAACGGACTGACTTATCAAACCCGTCGGAAGAATCAATCATTGAAGTTGCAAAACCGGATTTTGCGATAAAAAATCCTTCTTTAATTCGCGGGTAGGGATTCAGATGCTTTTTTTTAAGTTCTTTATAGTCCGAAATACCTTTTTGTAATAAGTAAAGTCCTGCCGAAGAGTCACCGAAATTGCCGGTCGTGAAAATTAAATCACCAGCGACCGCTCCGCTTCTTTTTATACCGGAACCGAAAATTGTTTTTCCTATAAGTGTAATTGAAATTATTAAAGCAGCCGGGGACTTAACGGTATCTCCTCCTATAATTTCAACATTAAACTCGGTAGCAAGTTTACGAATTGCGCGATAAATTTCATCTGCGTCTTTAACTTTTGTTTCGGCAGGAAAACCGGCGGTTACAAGAGCGTAAAGCGGCATACCCCCCATCGCAGCGATATCGGAAAGGTTAACGGCAAGCGATTTATATCCAATATCAAAAAAACTGTAATATTTTTTTGAAAAATGGACATTTTCTACAAGTGTGTCCGTCGTAAAAAGCAAGTTTTCATTTCGGCATTTCACGACAGCACAATCGTCGCCTATACCGACAACCGTCCCGGAATGATGAACCGCTTTTTTGTTTTTCTCTCTTATTCTTTCTATTAAACCAAACTCGCCAAGTTGAGATATTTTCAATTATTTATTTTCCTCTGATTTCGCTTTTGCCCTGTCCTTGATTGCCGAAACACCGGCTATAACTGCGAGAATTCCACCGAGCACAAGTCCAGAAGAAATAGTCCCTTTAAGACAAACAAGGAAGTCATCCCACATATAAACAGGAAGACCAAAAAGCGGACCGCCAAACAGCAAAACAATACCGATTAAGACCGCAACAATACCACCAATTACTGCCATCATTTTACATCACCTCCATTTCGCTTCGCTCACCCCCGAATAAATTCGGGGGCCACATTATTGGTTCGAATTTGTTCCATTGGCGGCGGGTTGAAACCCGCCATTTCACAAATTCTTTTTTATTGCAAATTTACTACTTGAAATGAGTTAAGATTTCCGTGAATTTTTAGTTCTATATTTTCTTTATCAAAAATGATAATTTTCTTTTTATGCCGGATATTTGACAGAAAAAATTTATTAAACAATTCTCCGCTGCCTTTTACAACGACATCAAACTCCGCCTCATCCAGATTCATGGGTTTTTCAATACCACCTGAAATTATTACATTTTTTTTATCGCTTTTAATGGCTGCGTTATTTATTTTAAGATACTGTTTTTTGAAATCATATTCAGCAGAAATTTTTGCTCCGACACCTTCCATATCAAAATATATTTCTATCGGGAATATGCCGATAATTGATGCATTTTTTATATCAACTTGAATGCCAAGAATTTCAAGTCCGCCGTAATAAAAACTCCCGTCTTCAATTTTTAATCTGCTTAGAACTAATGTGTGGCCGGCATGTAAAACATTTTTTTTCAGTTTGAAATTTCTGAACCCTTTCCAAAGTTTAATTTTCGGTTTTACTATTTTTATTTCGTTAAAAGCAACCTGCTTTCTCGGAAACGGAAATAAATTGGGAGAAATTATTGTTTTTTCAATTTTTAATTCAAATACATCCGGCAGAAAAATAACAATATTAATCAGTTTAATCCCGCTTAAACCGACCGATATGTCTTTTAATTCGGTTGTTGCTCCGGAAATATATGAGATTCTTCCCTGTACATAATTTTTCAAAAGTTTTGACGGAAAAACGAATTTTTCTACGACTGTGAAAATAATTATCAGAGAAATTATTATTATGAAAATTGACAAAATTATTTTTTTTAATCCGGTCATTATTCTTCGCTTCGCTCACCCACCCTGAAGGGTGGGCTACCATTATTGTGTGATGCTTCGGGCATAAGCATCAGGATTGAAATCCTGATATGCCCTCGCATCATTTTTTAAGTATTATAATTTCCACTCTTCTGTTTTGTTCTCTTCCGACGGCAGTTTTGTTATCCGCAAGCGGTTTCTCCTCGCCGTAGCCCACCACTTTCAGCCGTTTTGAGTCCACCGCGTATTTTGAAACAAGAACATTGCTAACCGCCTGTGCCCGTTTTTCGGATAATTTTTTATTATATGCATTGCTTCCATAACTGTCCGTGTGACCTTCAATCAAAATTTTATTTTCCGGGTAATCCTGCATAAGTTTTACCACTTCGTTCATAACCGAATAAGAGGCGGGTTTTAATTCCGACTTGCCAGAATCAAAAAGTACCGCAGAGGCAAGATTAACGACCAGCCCCCTTTTTTCCTCTTTAACGGAAATATTTTTTACTTCGGGAATAATTTTTTTCTGAACGCTAACATCTATTTCAACCGGCTCTGCCTCTGTTTTGTTGCCGACCGCATCAAGCACGCTGAATTTTATTTTATATTTACCATCGGGAACGACATTTTTGTAATAATCGTCTTTGCCGTCCCACCTGAAACTTTTCAGAATATCATTGTTACCTTTTCTGGATATTACTTCAATACCTTTAGAATTTTCAATTGATATCTGCCAGAGAGAAAAACCTACGGGGTCTTCGGCAATAAACGAAATGTCAACAAAATCATCTCTGCCATCATTATTCGGAGTAATTCCGTTCGTTGAGACAGAAATTCCGGCGAACGGTTCCATCGTGTCCACATTAATCCATAATTCATTTGAACGGGCGGGATATTTGCCGTCAATAGTCATCACACAAACATATTTGCCGTCGGGCGCCACTGTGCCTTTTTCATCAGTGCCGTCCCACTCAAGAGCAACGGGAATAGCATCAACGCCGGTAAAAGTTTTTACGGGAACGCCAATATCGTTTTTTATTTCAATTGTCCACTTTTTGATTTTACCTGCATCCGCGGAAATAATAAATCTTGTTTTTTCATATAAACCGTCTCTATTTGGTGAAATCGCTTTGGGCAGCGAATCTAAAATAACAGTTCCTTCTTTTTTTGCAAAACACAGATTACATAGATTGAAAACACAGATTACACAGATTAAAATTTTTCTCATATCAGCCCTCCAAAAATACGGAGAGGGAGAGATTTGAACTCTCGATACCGCAAAGCGATATACGGGTTTTCGAGACCCGCGCCTTCAGCCGCTCGGCCACCTCTCCAGAAAAATCAATTAAAAATTTTTAATTGCCTTTATTTTAATACATATTCGGCGTATTGTCAATAACCGTTTTCCATCTTTTATGGAACCAAAACCAGTGGTCAGGATATTTTTTGATAAAACCCTCTAAAATCTGAGTATATTTTGAGGTTAAAAGTTCAATGTCTTTTTCGTCATCGCCGGTTTTGTTGAAATCAACTTTTAGAAATTTTATTTTATGCCTGTTAAACGGTTTCTGCCTTATACAAAATCCCATAATTACCGGCACACCGGCTCTTAAAGAAAAAACTGCGGGACCTTTAGGAGTTGACGCAGGACGACAGAAAAAATTGACAAACACACCGTCTCTTTTCCCGGCATCCTGGTCGGAAAGCATCGCTACAAATCTGCCGGTTTTAACCGCTTTCATAACTCCTTTTAACGCCATCTTTAAGTGAATAATCCCGATTTTTTTTATTTTTCTGTAGAAATTGAGAAGATTGTCAACCGGAATATTATGCTGTTTTCCGACCAGAAAATCAAGCGGATAACCCTTTTGACATGTAGCGGCGCCCATAAGTTCCCACGAGCCGAAATGCCCCGCCACAAGCACCGCACCCTGTTTTTGAGCAATAAGTTCGTCAAGATATTCAAGCCCTTCAAACTCAATTTTAGTATCTATAAGTTTTTTTAATTTCAGTTTCGGAAAGGATAAAAGTTCTATCATTGACATCCCAAAATTTTGATATGTCCGACGGGCGATATCAAAGAGTTCGTCAGGATTTTTATTTGAGAAAGCAAATGAGAGATTTTTCATAACGACATCTCTTCTGATTTTTAAGACAACAAAAGCAATGTCACCGAGACGGCGGCCCAACCACAATGCCAACTTCAGTGGAATAATCAAGACAAATATATTGAAAATAAAAAGTAAGATAAATTCAATCAGGTGACTGATTTTTTTCATAAACTACGGTTGAGTGAACGCCAGAGATTAGGAAAATGGAAATTAGGAAATGAGGGAAAGTCAAAACCCTAATCTCTTAATCTCCATTCTCTGCCCCCTCTATTCTCTCATTTTTTTCAACATATAAATTGCTGATGAATTTTTGGGGTCAAGTTCAAGTGCTTTTTCAAACTCAGCCGAACTCTCTTTTAATTTACCCTCGTAATAATAAGCAATGCCGAGATTTAACCGGGCATCAATTAAAGATGGATTTATGCTGATGGCTTTGATATAATTTTCTTTTGCACTTTTTCTGTCACCGAGCGTAAAATAGATATTTCCCAGATTATTAAATGCACCGCCGTTTTCAACTTTCGGGTCAAGAAGAGCGGCTTTTGTAAAATTTGCTATGGCGAGATCGGCGGAGACCTTGTTAACTTTGATTTCGTTAGCAAAAAGATACCCCAACTTGAAATACAGACGGGCATCAGAGGGATTTGCAGCGAGCATTTTTTCAATTTCTTTTTTTTGCTCGTCGGAATTAACAATTCTTTTATCCAGAAAATCTTTGCTTTCAAAAACAATCTTCCAACTTCTGTATTGTTTTATAACCATTTTATATTCTAAAAAAATAACCGCCGAAAAAAGAACGAGCATAATAAATAATTTTTCGGGTTTTTGCAATTTTATCTCTTTCGTTTTTACCGATGAATGAGAGGAAAGTATCCCGAATATGGAAAAAAGATAAAACGAAGAAATTGTGAAACGCATATCAACCGAAAAAAAATTCTGGACCAGAAGTCCGATTGCCGAAGAAAATAATGCGGCATAAATTAAAAACTCTTCCCTATCATGCAACCGTTTGTAAAATTGATGGGCGTGATAAAATACTGAAAAAAGTATCCACAGGAAAATCCCGAAACCGACGATTCCCGTCTCGGCAAGAATCTGAACAAACTCCGAATGGGCATCATTGACGATATTTTGCGATTGGGGCCAGATTTTTTTTAGTTCATCCGACGCATAATCGGGGAAACTTATATGGAAACTGCCGAGTCCGACGCCAAAAACCGGTTTATCAAAAAGCATTCTTAATGAGTCGCGCCAGATAAGAAGATGCCCCTGCTGTCGCATCCAGACATTTTTTGTTTTTAAGGTGAACAAAAATCCGAAAATTACCAGGACAAAAATTAGAATCAACCTTTTGACTTTTGAATCCAACGACAAAAAAATAAAAACTATAAGTGAGACGATAAAAGCAATCCATCCCGCTCGGGTTTTTGTAAGATACAACGCAATAAGAAAAGAAA
>PEVQ01000123.1 GCA_002780205.1 Elusimicrobia bacterium CG06_land_8_20_14_3_00_38_11 | reverse complement strand
TTCCCGAATGGTTCTATCGGGAATCTTATAGATTCCGTGTCAAGCACGGAATGACACTTTGTGTCAATTTTTAATTTTAAATCCCGCTAAAGCGGGACAGGTTTTTACATTTTTAATTGCCTTTTCTGTCTCCCACGACAATCGTTAAATGGCAGGTCTTCCTTTTATACGGATTGCCCCTGCCCTGAGCGCCCGGACGCATTCTTTTTATCGGAGGGCCCATTGTAGCAAACGCCCTTTTAACGAAAATCAACTCCGGATTTTTTAACTGACCGCTATTTGCAGCAGCCGATTTCAGTGTATTTTCTATAAGTGTAACCGAACCCTTTTTCACAAACGACAATATACGAATTGCCTCGGAAACCCGTTTCCCTCTTATAAGTGAAAGCACCTGATTGACTTTCCTGTATGAAATTCTCGCAAATCTTGAAAACGCTTTTGCTTCCATATTTTTACTACAATTAAAAATTAAAAGTTAAAAATTAAAAATGTTTTTTGCCACAATTTTTAATTTTTCATTTTGCATTTTTAATTGCCTTTATTTTATGTTTTTTCTAGCGCTCCTTTCGTATGGGCGGCGCCGTGCCCTCTGAAAAATCTGGTCGGTGAGAATTCTCCGAGACGATGACCAACCATATTTTCAGTTATGTAGACGGATAAAAACTTTCTGCCGTTGTGAACGCCAAATGTGTGCCCCACAAACTCCGGCGGAATTACAGATGCGCGAGCCCATGTCTTGATAAGCGTCTTCTGCCCCGCAGAATTCAGTTTTTCAACCTTTTTCAGGAGTTTTTCGTCAATATATGGCCCTTTTTTTGTTGAACGACTCATAGTAACATCAATTAAAAATTAAAAGTTAAAAATTAAAAATGTTTTTGACCTAAATTTTTAATTTTAAATCCCGCTAAAGCGGGACAAGTTTTTACATTTTTAATTGCCCCTTACCTTACTCCCTTCGGTCTTCTGTTGATAATATACATATCTGTCCACTTCTTTTTTGAACGGGTTTTGAAGCCCTTCGCCGGCTGACCCCATGGCGATTGCGGCTGGTTGTTTCCTTTCGATTTTCCACGTCCGCCGCCGTGCGGATGGTCAACTGAATTCATAGCAGTTCCTCTAACGGTCGGTCTGATTCCGAGATGCCTGCTTCTTCCCGCATTTCCCAAAACAATATTTTCGTGGTCAAGATTGCCTATTTTTCCGACGGTGGCATAACATTTCATGGGAATCATTCTTACTTCGCCGGAGGGCATTTTTATGTGTGCGAAATCGCCTTCCTTAGCCATGATTTGAGCGACACCGCCAGCCGAGCGAACAAGTTTTGCGCCTAAACCCGGCACAAGTTCCAAATTATGAATTTCAACTCCTACCGGTATATTTGAAATGGGAAGCGCGTTGCCGACTTTTATTTCCGCATTATCCCCGCTTTCAATTTGAGCGCCGACTGATAATCCCAAAGGACAAATAATATATCTTTTTTCACCATCGGGATATTTAACAAGGGCAATCCGTGATGAACGATTGGGGTCATATTCAACGGCAATAACATCCGCTTTAACATTTCTTTTATCCCTTTTGAAATCAATCACTCGGTACATCTTTTTGTGACCGCCGCCCTGCTGCCGAACGGTAAGATGCCCCGTATTGTTTCTGCCGCCGGTTCTTTTCAGCGGGAGCAATAGCGACTTCTCAGGAGTTTTTTTTGTTATATCCGAGAAATCATCGCTTGTTATGAACCGCCTTGACGGCGTGTACGGTATGTATGTTTTCATTGTTCGCTATCACTCACTACCCGAATATAAACCGAATGTTACTACTCAGAGCGGAATATACTTTACATTGGTGAAGCACTTCGTCTGTCACCCTGAGTG
>PEVQ01000029.1:1526-1859 GCA_002780205.1 Elusimicrobia bacterium CG06_land_8_20_14_3_00_38_11 | reverse complement strand
CTATCGGGAATCTTATAGATTCCGTGTCAAGCACGGAATGACACTTTGTGTCAATTTTTAATTTTACATTCTACATTTTTAATTGCCGTTTACGCTTTTATCTCCACATCCACACCGGCCGGCAAATCCAACTTCATCAGCGCATCCACCGTCTGGGGTGTCGGCTGAATTATATCAACAAGCCGTTTGTGTATTCTCATTTCAAATTGCTCACGCGATTTTTTATCGGCGTGGGGCGAACGAAGAACGGTGTATTTTTTTATTCTGGTAGGCAAAAGTACGGGACCGGCAATAGACGCACCCGTGCGCTTCGCCGTTTGAATAATTTCGGAA
>PEVQ01000029.1:0-1486 GCA_002780205.1 Elusimicrobia bacterium CG06_land_8_20_14_3_00_38_11 | reverse complement strand
GAATTCTTATTCTCTGTGATTGTGCCAACTGTTCCGTTTTCGCCATGTTAAAATCAATTAAAAATTAAAAGTTAAAAATGACACGAAGTGTCATGCTGGGCGACCGAAGGGAGTCCCCGTGGGATGAAACGAAGCATCTCATCTTTAACACCGAGATTCTTCACTTCGTTCAGAATGACGTCAATTTTACATTTTTAATTGCCTTTATTCTATAATTTCGCTGACGACACCCGCTCCGACGGTGTGCCCGCCCTCGCGGATTGCAAATCTCAATTCTTTCTCCATCGCTATCGGTGTTATAAGTTCGCCCACTATTTCAACATTGTCGCCGGGCATGGTCATTTCAACGCCTTTCGGCAGATTGACGACGCCTGTAACATCGGTCGTCCTGAAATAAAACTGCGGGCGATAACCGTTAAAAAACGGAGTATGTCTTCCGCCTTCATCTTTTGTAAGAATATAGACCTGCCCTTTGAATTTTTTGTGAGGCGTGATGGTTCCGGGTGAGGATATTACCTGCCCGCGCTCCACCTGGTCTTTCTCAATACCTCTTAACAGAACGCCGACATTATCGCCCGCGACCGCTTCGTCTAAAATTTTTCTGAACATTTCAACGGATGTCACGACCGATTTTCTGGTTTCCTGAATTCCTACCAACTCAACCGCATCGCCGGTTTTCACTTTTCCGCGTTCAATCCTGCCGGTTGCAACAGTTCCCCGTCCTGTGATGGTGAAGACATCCTCAACGCTCATCAAAAACGGTTTATCCGTGTCACGCTTCGGGTCGGGAATTGTGGAGTCAATCGCATCCATCAGTTTCCAGATTGACTGCTCACCGAGCTCGCTTGTGTCACCTTGCAATGCTTTAAGTGCGCTTCCTCTTATAATCGGGGTTTTGTCGCCAGGGAACTTGTATTTGTTTAAGAGGTCTCTTATTTCTAATTCAACTAAATCAATAAGTTCCTTGTCGTCAACGGTATCAACTTTATTGAGATAGACGACGATGTATGGAACATTTACCTGACGGGCAAGAAGAATATGCTCTCTGGTTTGAGGCATCGGGCCGTCGGCAGCCGAAACGACAAGTATTGCACCATCCATCTGAGCGGCGCCGGTTATCATATTTTTAACATAATCGGCATGACCGGGGCAATCAATGTGGGCATAATGCCTCTTTGCCGTCTCATACTCAACATGAGAAATTGCGATGGTCAGGATTTTCGTCTCGTCGCGTCTACCCTGCGACTCCGACGCTTTTGCAACTTCATCATATGTGATGAATTTTGCCCAGCCCTTTTTCTCCAAAACCTTCGTGATGGCCGCCGTAAGCGTCGTTTTCCCGTGGTCAACATGACCGATTGTTCCGACATTGACATGCAGCTTCGTTCTTGCAAATTTTTGCTTCGCCATAAAACACCTCCTGATAAAATCAATTAAAAATTAAAAGTTAAAAATGAAAAATTGACGTCATTCTGAATGAAGCAAA
>PEVQ01000247.1 GCA_002780205.1 Elusimicrobia bacterium CG06_land_8_20_14_3_00_38_11 | reverse complement strand
ATTTTTAGCATTCTTTAATTTTTCAGAGTTGATGCCGAAAAGTTCGCTATATTCCTCAAGCGACGGAAAAAGATGTTGCTCCTGTCTTTCTTTCTGAATTCTTAAAATATTTATAACATCAAGTTTGCGAATAATTTTTGAGATATCATAATGAACTTTAACATTAAGTTTTTCAATATCTTTCGGAATAAGCGTTGCGGGCCCGACGACAAAAACATTCGCACCTAATTTATTCAAACCCCATATATTTGAACGAGCAACCCTTGAATGCAGAATATCACCGACGATTGCAATATTCAGTCCTTTGATTTTTCCTTTTTTCTCAAGTATTGTGAACATATCTAAAAGTCCCTGCGTCGGATGCTCATGCATTCCATCACCCGCATTGACAACAGATGCAGAAATTGTTTTTGCAATCATACTTGCAGACCCTGACATACTGTGTCTCACAACAACAAAGTCCGCCTTCATCGCTTCAATTGTTCTCGCGGTATCAATAAGCGATTCACCTTTAACAACAGCGGATGTTGACACAGCAATATTTACAGTATCAGCGGATAGCCGTTTTGCTGCAAGTTCAAATGATGTCCTTGTTCTTGTAGATGGCTCATAAAACAACAACACAACAGTTTTCCCTCTCAATGTTGGCACTTTTTTTACTGTTCTTGTAAAAAGTTCCTTGAACGGTTTTGCTGTTTTAAGTATTAATTCAATTTCGTTTTTTAACAGATATTCAAGCCCTAACAGGTCTTTATGGTTCAGTTTCATCGTTTCTCCTTTAATACAACATTATCAATTTTATCTACTTCTTTTAAGTTAACACAAATAAGTTCATCTTTAGATGTAGGAAATTTTTTACCGACAAAATCCGGCTGGATTGGTAACTCTCTTCCTCCTCTATCAATAAGCACTAACAATTTTATCGTTTTAGGTCTACCAAAATCAATTATTTCATCAATTGCTGCTCTTACAGTTCTACCTGTAAAAAGCACATCATCAACAAGCACAACATTTCTATCCGTTATATCAAAAGGAATTTTCGTCTCTTTAACAATTGGCTGATGGGCAATTGAGTTAACATCATCTCTATAGAGTGTGATGTCCAATACACCAAGTGGCACAGTTTTTTTTGTAATTTTTTTTAATTCACAACAAAGCCGTTTTGCTAAATATACGCCCCGTGTTTGGATACCGACGAGAACTAAATTTTCAATCCCAGGTTTTTCAATGATTTCGTGTGATAACCGCTTTAATGTTTGCCCAATTTCATTCTCATTCATTACAACTTTTTTCTCAGTGAGTTTCATACATACCTCTTATATCCGACTTTTTTCAGTTTCGCATTTTTTTTAGAAACAGTTTTTTTAAGATTTTTTTTGTATTTTAGAAGTTTTTTTCTTAATCGTAAGTCATTTAATGCTAAAATTTCACAAGCAAGAATTCCAGCGTTGTAACTGCCGGTGTGCCCTATTGAGACGGTAGCAACTGGAACCCCTTTTGGCATCTGAACGATTGAATAAAGAGAATCAACGCCTGAAAGTGTTTCTGTTTTCATAGGAACACCGATGATAGGGACTGTTGTTAAAGATGCGATTGCTGCCGGAAGATGTGCAGCGCCACCTGCACCTGCAATAACAACTTGAACCCCTCTTTTTACAAGTCCTTTTGCGTAGATGCTTGTTTTCTCTGGCATTCTATGCGCAGAAAGAATTGTTGTTTCATGCTCGATTCCAAAGTACTCAAGCATTTCTAAACAACCTTTCATCTGCGGCAAATCCGTGTCACTTCCCATAACAACTGATACTGTTGGTTTTTTCATGTTTGTAATCCTTTATTACCAATATCACGACGGTAATGCATACCTTCAAATTTTATTTTTTCAATATTTTTATAGACCTTTGAAATTGCTTTTTCTAAAGTTGTGTCAA
>PEVQ01000268.1 GCA_002780205.1 Elusimicrobia bacterium CG06_land_8_20_14_3_00_38_11 | reverse complement strand
ACCCTGAACTCGTTTCAGGGTCTATAGATGCTGAATCAAGTTCAGCATGACACCATCTTCCATGTAAAGTATATTCCGCTCTGAGTAGTAATTCAAATAAAAAATCCTTGACATTTTTTATTTTTTTTGTATGATATGATTTGTTGGTTTTAACTTTTTTACTGGAGGTTATTTTATGGATGATAAACCGAAATACAAAAGAAGAATCGTAATTATCAAAAGGGCGCTGCAGTTCAAGTATATCGCCGTTGTTCTTATCGCTATGATTCTGGTCGCTTTTACCGTCGGATGGGATGTTTATTATACCGTAGGCCGCGCGATTATGGAATTAGAAGCACCGGGTCTGTATCCGGTTATGCTCAAAATCAACAATCTTATGCTCGGCAAACTTGCGGTTCTTCTGGTAATTGTCTTCATAATTGCGATTTTTGTTTCGCATAAGTTTGCAGGTCCCATATTTAAGTTTGAGCGTTCCTGTGATACGGTCGCCGGCGGTGACCTGACATACAGAGTGCATTTGAGAAGCGGCGACGAACTTATTGAACTTCAGGATAAATTTAACGGGATGGTTTCTGAAATTCAGAAAAAGGTCTCCGCAGATAAGGACTCGGCAAAAATCGCAGGCGAAAAACTTTCGGCAATTTCTTCGCGGCTTTCGCAAAAAAATATATCACCCTCTGAATTGTCTGAAATTTTAGGGCAGATTAACGGACTCATCTCGGAATTGAATAAAATTTCTTCCGGCTTTAAGATTTAGATTAAATCAGGATTAAGTGATAAGGATTAAGTCGCTCACTTTGTTCGCTTTAAGTATTAAGTTTTTTCTTAATCCTTACAACTTATAACTTAATCCTGACTTCTAATCCTGCCCTTACAATTTATGTACCTTGAATTATTTCTCATATTATTGGCGGTTTTAATAGGGATTTATTTTTTCAACAGATACAAATCCCAACTGCGGCAGTTGTTTAATATAAAGAAAGAAATGGGTGATGTAAAAGAGAAATACATAAACAGCGTCGCTGCCGTTGATAATCTCATCAACATGCTTACAGAACTTCACAACTTCGGATTGAAACCCTCGCCGATTCATAACAAGCAAGCCCTTTCCAAAATGATAGTTGATTATGCGGTAAAAGTATTAAAAACTACTATCGGTTCTTTAATGCTAATTGACGAAGCAACGAATGAACTTGTAATCGTCGCCGCCCGCGGACTTTCAAAAGACATTATAGAGACAACGCGGCTTAAAATCGGAGAGGGTATTGCGGGACTTGTCGCTCGCGATGGGAAGGAAATTTTCGTTGAAGATATAGAAACAGACCCGAGATTTTTCAAGGCGGAAAATATTAAGTATCCTTCAAAATCGTTCATATCCGTTCCTCTCAAAATAAAAAATAAAGTTATAGGCGTTCTGAATGTCAACAGGGAAAAACGAGGCGAAAAATTCGGCGAGCGGGATTTGCGGCTGCTGCAACTTCTCGCGGGTCAGGCGGCAATTACGATTGAAAACATTGAACTTTACCAGAATCTTCAGCGGCTTTATCTTGAGACGATGCAAACGCTTGCAAAAGCAATTGACGCAAAAGATGCCTATACGAGAGAACATGCCGACCGCGCCGGATATTATGCGAAACTTGTTGCCGAGGAGTTGCATCTTCCTAAGTCAATGGTAAAACATATTGAGTATGCCGCTATGATGCATGATGTTGGAAAAATAGGAATCAAAGAGGAGATTTTACTGAAAGCGTCTAAACTTACCGATGTGGAAATGGACGAAATAAGAAAACATCCGCTTATCGGCGAAAAAATAATCGCTCCCATTGAGTTTCTGGCGCCCATTGCACCTTTGATTCTTTATCATCACGAGTGGTTTGACGGAACGGGTTACAGTGCGGGTTTGATAGGCGAGGAAATTCCCATCGGTGCGCGAATTGTAGCGGTTATTGATTCATATGATGCGATGACATCGGACAGACCGTATAGAAAAGCACTATCTTGTGATATTGCAATTGATGAACTGAAAAAAGGTTCAGGGACACAGTTTGACCCGAAAATCGTCAATGCTTTTTTGAAGGTTTTGGAGAGACAAAAAAATAAAACCGATAAGAAAACTTCGTAGCCACGGATGAACACGGATGGACACAGATAAGGCATACCACAGAGGTCACAGAGAAAAACAGTAGCGGCGAATGTAAATTCGCAAAAAGCGACCGAAGCAGTTGATTTACATCAACCGCTACTTCGTGTCTCCGTGGCAAGGTTTTTATACTTTAAATTTTTATGAGCGGGGTTCTTTATGTTGTTGCAACGCCAATCGGTCATCTCAAAGATATCACATTAAGGGCATTGGAAACTCTTAAAGCGGTTGATTTAATCGCCTGCGAAGATACCCGTCGGACAAAAATTTTGTTAGTGCATCATTACATAGCGACTCCGCAGATAAGTTTCTACTCGCAAAATCAGTTCAGAAAAATACCCTATCTGATAGATGAGTTGAAAAAAGGAAAAAATGTTGCGCTTGTTTCGGATGCGGGAACTCCGGGCATTTCAGACCCCGGATTTTTTCTTGTAAAAAAAGCGATTGAGCAGGGTATAAAAGTTGAAACGATTCCCGGTGTTTCAGCGGTTATTACGGCGCTTTCGGCAAGCGGTCTGCCAACTGATGGATTTGTATTTTTGGGATTTCTGCCGAGAAAAAAAGGCAAAATCAAAAAAGTTTTTGAGAAAGTTGCGGGACTTGAAAAGACGATAATTTTTTATGAATCGCCGTACCGACTAAAAAAAACGCTGAAAATAATTTCAGAAATTTTCCCTTTAGGTTCTGATATTGTTGTCTGCCGCGAACTTACGAAGAAATTTGAGGAGTTTATCCGCGGGAATGCCTCGGATATAATCGGAAAACTTCCTGAAAAAATTTTAGGCGAAATTACAGTTGTGATTTCAACATCACGAATAGAGGCACACGAATAAAGGCACATATCACGAACACTGCACGAATAACAGCATTGTATCATTACGAGACGAAGCCGTGGCAATCTCATTCGTGAAAATTCGTGATGACATTCGTGATGTGTTGTTCGTGTGGGAGCGAAGCGAATGATAAATGTTGCCGTTATCGGTGCAAAAGGTTATGCCGGCGAAGAACTTATAAAAATTCTTTTAAGGCATTCGGGGGTAAAAATTATCTCTTTATCCGGCAGAATGGACGGGAAACCGAAACATATATCTGAAATGTATTCGTACTTAAAAGGTAAACTGGATATATTTTGCGAGGATATTGACCAGAAAAAAATTGCCGAAAATGCGGATATTATTTTTACCGCCCTGCCGCATTCGGTTTCAATGGGAATTGTTTCAAAGTTTGTTTTATTGAATAAAAAAGTAATTGATTTAAGCGCCGATTTTCGCCTGAAAGATGCCGCTGTTTATGAAAAATGGTACGGCGTAAAACATACAAATCCGGAACTTTTGGAAAAATCGGTCTACGGGCTTTGCGAACTTTACAGAAAAAAAATAAAAAAAGCAAAACTTTTGGCAAATCCCGGTTGTTATCCTACGAGCATAATTTTAGGTTGTTATCCCGCACTTAAAGAAAAAATCATCAAAAAGAAAGGAATAATTATTGATTCAAAGAGCGGATATTCCGGCGGCGGCAGGGAGTTCGTCAAAAATTACAAAGAACCGAATTGTTACGCATACCAGGTCGGAGGGATTCACAGACATATTCCGGAAATTGAGCAGGAATTAAAATGTCAGATAATTTTTACCCCTCACGTTATCCCACAGGAAAGAGGGATGTTGTCAACGATTTATTTGAAATTAAAAAAAGAAATTTCTTTGGCGGATGTTATTGCAGTTTACAAAAAATATTACGAGAACGAACCGTTTATCAGAATAGTAGAAACAGCCATGACAAAAAATGTTGTTAATACAAATTATTGTGATATAGCGATAAATATTGATGGTAGAACAAATAATTTAATAATTACATCCGCTATTGACAATCTTGTAAAGGGCGCCGCAGGTCAGGCAGTTCAAAATATGAATATAATGTTCGGCATTGACGAGAAGGAAGGACTAATATGATAAAGTTAGAAAAATTATTTGAAGACATTGATACAATAAACAAAATAAAAACTAAACTTCCATATTTATTTAATGTTGCCGAAATCGAAAATTCACGAGCGTGCAAAATTGGTATGGAAGTAGGAACTGCTCGTGAAAGAATAATAGTTGCATTGCTGATTTGGAAGTTTGGAGAAAAAACCGTCGAAACACAAATACCCACTACTACACCTGAAGTTGATGTAAAAGTATTCAATCAACCAATTTCTATCAAAACTATTACAGGTCTTGGAGGAATAAAAGTTATTTGGACCGTTGATGCCCAAAAAGCCAGAGAGTTTGTAGATAATTATTCTCCAATTTATGACATGTTGATTGTTCAGATAAAATGGGATATGAGCAAAGGTGATTTAGAAAAAGGCATTCATCCAGGCGGACTTTTCCTTATACCAACAACAGTGCAGAAAAAAGTTTTGGATAAACTCGGAAAAGAAAATTATCTAACATTGCCAAAAATGGGAACAAATCCACGAGGAGTAGAAATAAGTAGAGAAGGACTTAATACTTTATTGCAGGATAAAGATACAAAATGTATAAAAATTATTTGGAAACATACAAAAATAGATTACAATCCATATAAGAGATGGGTTGATTATTGGAAAGAGGAAATTTGATGTTAAAAAAAACTGGCACTCAAATGAGTAGTTTTGGGGTTTCTAAGAGAGTTAATCACGATTCAACTCCGTTTTACTCAAGGGCTCTATATCATAATACCGATTTCAGAGATAAAGACATAGATTATACAGAGAGTTCTGTTTCCGAAGATATAGTAGATAAAATTTTTTGTCAGGATAGTCGTGATATGTATCAACTATCGGATAATAGTGTCCATTTAATGATTACTTCACCACCTTATAATGTAGGAAAAGATTATGACGAAAATTTATCTATGAAGGAATATTTAAAATTATTAAAGGATGTATTTACCGAGATATATCGTGTATTGGTTCCGGGCGGTAGAGCATGTGTAAATATTGCAAATTTAGGAAGAAAACCGTATATTCCATTGCATAGTTTTATAATTTCCGATATGTTAGAAATCGGATATTTGATGAGAGGAGAAATTATCTGGGACAAATCAGCAAGTGCAGGAACATCTACTGCGTGGGGCAGCTGGCAATCCGCTTCTAATCCAACACTCAGAGATGTTCATGAGTATATTTTAATATTCTCAAAAGGTGATTATAAGAGGGACAAAAAAAATAAAAAAGATACTATTACAAAAGATGAATTTATGAAATATACTAAAAGTGTTTGGCAGTTTCCTGCTGAGTCCGCAAAGAAAGTAAAACATCCGGCACCTTTCCCGACGGAATTACCTTCTCGTCTTATTAAATTGTATAGTTTTCAAGGCGATGTAATTTTAGATCCTTTTTGCGGCAGCGGTTCAACATGTTTGTCAGCATCAAAATTGGAAAGACATTATATCGGATATGATAATAATAAAGAATATTGTAAAATAGCACAAGAGCGAATAAAAAGAGAATTTGCCCAATTTGAATTTTTGCTTCACGAAAAGCCGTCATCTCAATATAAATATGAAAAAAAGAGAACGAAAAATAAAAAATGAATAATTTGCCAAAAGGTTTTTTTGCTAACGGGTTGCATTGTGGAATAAAAAAGAACGGGAAAAAGGACCTGTCTATTTTTTATTCGGGCAAACCATGTGTTGCGTCAGGAGTGTTCACAAAAAATATTTTTAAGGCCGCACCTGTGATTGTTTCACAAAAAAACATAAAAAATAAAATTCATGCAATTGTCGCTAATTCAGGCTGTGCTAATGCCTGCACTGGTAAAAGGGGAATTGATGATGCAAAAAAAATATGCGAGTTGACTGCGGCTCAATTAAATGTAAAACCGGAAAATATATTGGTTGCTTCAACCGGTGTCATCGGACAGTATCTGCCGATGGAAAAAATCAAAACAGGTATAAAGAAACTTGTTTCACAATTTCACAATTCTAGAATTCTAGAATTCCGGAAAAGTGGAATTGAACAGTCGGCAGTTGAAGGTATCATGACCACCGACACCTTCCCAAAAATTGCTTTTTCCACCTGCCATCTGCCATCTGCCATCTGCCACATCTGGGCTTGTGCAAAGGGTTCTGGAATGATTGAGCCGAATTTGGCGACAATGCTTTCTTTTATTTTGACAGACGCGCAAATTACAAAAGATGCCTTAAACCGTGCCTTAAAAATTGCAACCGAAAAAAGTTTTAATTGTCTGACTATTGACGGAGATACTTCAACAAATGACACAGTTTTTGCTCTTGCCAACGGCGCTGCAAAAAACAAACTTATTTCCGACGGTAAAAACTTTCAATTGTTTTGCGCTCAATTAACTGCTGTTTGTATTGAACTTACAAAAATGCTGGCCCGTGACGGCGAAGGCGCTACAAAACTCATTACTGTAAATGTTAGGGGTACAAAAAATATCACCGATGCAAAAAAAATTGCAAAAACGATTGCAAACTCACCACTTGTAAAAACAGCGATTTTCGGCAATGATGCAAATTGGGGAAGAATTATTGCTGCTATTGGTAGAAGTGGAATAAAAGTTAACGCTGACAGAACAGATATATTATTTGGCAATATTTATGTTTTCAAAAATGGCAGTCCCGTAAGTTTTTCTGAAAAAAAAGTAAAAAATATAATAATGAAAAAAGAGATTAGTATAAATGTGAACCTTAAAAAAGGCAAAAAATCAGTAACGATTTTCACTTGCGACCTGACTGATAAATATGTAAAAATTAATGCCTGTTACAGAACATGAAAGTTTATAAATCAGAAAAATTAAATAAAAGAACACTAAAAGAAATAGCAAATGAATTGAAGAATGGTAAAACTGCAGTTTTTCCTACGGATACTATTTACGGCATCGGGACAAATGCATTTTGTCTGGCGGGTGTAAAGAAACTCTATAAACTGAAAGGCCGCACCGACAAAAAACCATTGCCAATTCTCGTTGATGACATATCAAAAATAAAAAATATTGTAAAAAAAATTCCGACAGGGGCAGCGAAATTGGTAAAAAGATTCTGGCCTGGTCCGCTTACGCTTGTATTTGAAACAAACGAACTTGGTTGTATACTTACGGGGGGCAGAAAAAATATAGCGGTAAGAATTCCGGATAATGAAGTTTTGCTTTCAATTATAAAAGAAATGACTTGTCCGCTTATAGGAACAAGCGCAAATATTTCCGGAAAAAAGGTTTGCAGACATGTTTCGGATTTGGATAAAAAAATTTTAAAAAATGTTGATATAATCATAGACGGAGGTATTGTAAAGTGGGGGAAACCGTCAACCGTTTTGGATGTCAGCAAATTTCCGTATATTGTTTTAAGAGAAGGTTGCATATCAAAAAAAAAAATAGAAAAATTTATGAAAACATAGGAGTTACAGATGCATCTTAAAAAAACGGATTATGAAATTTGGGAAGCGATACAAAACGAGACAAGGCGGCAGTCGGAAAATCTTGAACTTATTGCTTCCGAAAATTTTACATCGGAGGCGGTTTTAGAAGCACAGGGGTCGGTTTTAACGAATAAATACGCTGAGGGTTATGTCGGGAAAAGATATTACGGCGGCTGCCAATTTGTGGATGTGGCGGAAAAACTTGCAATAGAGCGGGCAAAAAAACTTTTCAATTGCGAGCATGTAAATGTTCAGCCACACTCTGGAACTCAGGCGAACATGGCGATTTATTTTGCAGTGCTTAATATCGGTGATACAATTATGGGAATGCATCTTTCACATGGCGGACATCTTTCGCATGGACATCCCGCAAATTTTTCGGGGAAATATTTTAAGACGGTGCCGATAAGCGTATCAAAAAAAACCGGACTTATTGATTATACAGAAGCAAAATATCTCGCCATAACACATAAACCT
>PEVQ01000121.1 GCA_002780205.1 Elusimicrobia bacterium CG06_land_8_20_14_3_00_38_11 | reverse complement strand
TTTTACTTGTTGTCAAAGTCAATTTTTGTTCTCTGGTCAAATTTTTTATCTCTATTTCTCGTTTCAATGCCGACGACCTATCGGGTTGTTTTTCAGAATAGACGCATTTCACGGGTGTTTTGTTTGATGTGTATCTTGCGCCGTTGCCTTTATTGTGTTCGTCAATTCTTCTTTTCAGGTTAGTTGTGGTTCCGGTGTAAAGCGTATCGTCGGAACATTTGAGGATATAAACATAATAAGGCATGGCGTTTTTCATTGGATTGTGGAAAGCGGGTGAGGGGAATCGAACCCCCGTCTTCAGCTTGGGAAGCTGACATTCTGCCATTAGACCACACCCGCGCAAAGTCAGTTCAGATGAAAAACCTATTTAACAAATTCCGTTATATCCTGAAAAATTATTCCGCTGCCAGCGAGATGACCGAGTTTATTTTTAATCAAAATAGTCCCGTAACCCAAAAGCATCCGTTTATCGTTTTTACCGATGACATAAATTTCCTGTCTGTTTTGTTGCTGCTGATTTATAAATGCATCAAAAAGTATTGAGGGTAATTCCGGTTGTTTCAGAAAAACCTCTTTACTGTTTTTACCGAGCACGAATGATTTATTTAATCCCAGAATGTTTTGCGCCTGAGTATTGAACATTGTGATTTTTCCCTCTTTGTTTGATGCAATGAACCCGCCGGGAATACTTTCAATTACGGTTTCAACATAATCCTTTGAATATAATAATTCCTGATATAACTCGGAGTTTTCAATAGTCATAGCAACGTAACTTGAGATTGTTAAAAGCAGTTCCTTATCGGTGTCGTCGAAATCCGTTTTTTTATTTATAACTTCAATCGCCCCATAATTTTTATTTTTCAGAATGATAGGAACGCAGAGTATATTTTTTGCGGTAATTCCTGCGAGTGCATCCACTTCTTTTGTGTAATGGGTATGTTTATGCGGTTCGTTGGCTATTTCCGCTCTGCCGACCTGTGCGACCCATCCGACGAGCCCGAACCCGAGTTTAAGTTTAAGCCGTGACTCTCTTTTAAGAATACCCTCGCTGTCCTTACCTAAACTGTTAAGGCAGATAAGTTGTTTTAGTTCCCAGTTAATTGTATAAATTGCAGCTGTTTCAACCCTGAGAGTTTTTATGATTATAGCAAGAATTTTTATGGAAAATTCTTTCAGTGTTATTCTGAAACTCAAAAGCGAAGAGATTTCGTGAAGCGCCCGCAGATGTTCTATTTCTTTTTTGACAGCAGGAATATAATCCATAATAAAATCAATTACTAAGGGGAGCATAAAATACTTTACATCCGTAAAGTACTTCGTCTGTCACCCTGAACTCGTTTCAGGGTCTATAGATGCTGAATCAAGTTCAGCATGACACCATCTTCCATGTAAAGTATATTCCGCTCTTGTTAGTAAAAATTAAAAATTACCTTAACAATCATTATATAAATTCTTTTTTGTTTTGTAAAGACATTTAATAAATTTTTCCGCTTCTTTTTTTGTTTTAACTTTTTTTAATACTTGCGCTTCTTCCAGTTCTTTAAGAATTTTTCCGATGAGCGGGCTTTCCGGAATTTTCAGTGTTTTCATTATCTCAAAACCGTTTAAAAGTTTAATCGGTGCAATTTTTTCTTTTTGTCGATAGAATTTGTTCAGCAGTTTGTTGGCTATTATTTTGTGAAGCGTTCTTGTTTTGCCTTTCGGGTATGTATAGGCGTCGGTGACTGATAAAACAATAAGGTCAATAGCGTCGTCTCGGAGGTCTCTGAAAAATCTCCACGCCGCCCTGTCGGTCAGTTTTTCAGCGGATGTAAGATTTCCCAGACGCATGTGGTGTAATGTCAAGGTTTTAAGATACTTTATTTCATTATTTGAAAGTTTTAAGCGTTTGCCGATAATGTTTATAATATCGCATCCCATTTCCTCGTGTTCAAAAAATCTCAGTCGTCCGTCAATCTTTTTCGCCGATTTGGGTTTTCCGATATCATGTAAAAGTGCCGCTAATTTCAAGAGGGTTTTTCGCTTTGCAGTTTTTGAGAGTTTCTCTTCAAGATGCGTATTTATTTTTTTGTAAAATTTTGGAAAAATATTTTTGAAATCCGAGGCATAAAAGTTCTCAAGTGTTTTTAAAGCATAAAAAGAATGTCCCAGTAATCCCATTTTCGGGTAGTAGCATCTCGCCGTATTTAAAGTTTTTACCAGTTCCGGCATTATTTCTTCTAACAATCCCGCTTTATAAATTTTAATGATAACATCATAACTATCTGATAGTTCCAGCATTAGAAACAATTCGTTTTGTATTCTTTCACTTGCTATATTTTTTAATTTATGCGAGTATTTTTTTATAAATCCTTTGGTTTTTCGCTCTATGCTGAAATTTAATTGTCCTGCAAAACGGTATGCTCTCAAAAGCCGCAGCGGGTCTTCAACAAAATTTTTCTCTGAAACACATCTGATAACTTTATTTTTTATATCAGACAATCCATTAAACGGGTCTATAACGTTCGTAAGTCGTAAATCGTAAGTTATAAATGATAAAGCCATGGCATTTATCGTGAAATCCCGCCGGGATAAATCTTCTAAAATATTTTTTCCCTGCATTTTGGAAAAATCATAAATTTCATCATCGGCAACAACCCGATATGTTTTATTGAAATTATCAAGCACTACAAAACTGCCGTTGATTTTATCGGCGAATTTCCTCGCAATTTTTTTTGTGTTGCCGGCGGTTACAAAATCAATATCCTTTGTAATTTTATCTAAAAGTGAATCACGAATATATCCGCCGACGAGCCAGATATTTTTGTAAGTCCTTAAATAATTTATTTTTTTATTTTTATACATTTATAGTTAGTATAGAAGAAATAAGCCGCTGCGTATACGGGTTTTCAGGGCTGTCCATAATTTTTTCAGATTGTCCGTATTCAATAATTTTTCCGTTTTGCATTATTGCTATATTATCGGAAACAGCACTTAATAAGTTTAAGTCGTGAGAAATAATTATGTAAGAAAGTCCGAGAGTTTTTTTCAAATCAAGAAAAAGATTCATAATCTGCGCCTGGACTGAAATATCAAGAGATGAGACAGGCTCGTCGGCGATAATAATTTCGGGTTTAGATGCCAATGCCCGCGCTATTGCGATTCTCTGACGTTGACCGCCGGAAAATTGGTGCGGATATTTTTGCATGGTATCCGGTGCCATCCCGACCATGTTTAATATTTCAATTGCCTTTTCGGAAAGATTTTGATTTTGTGTTTTAATTGCTTCCGTAATTGCCGTGCCGATGGAAAGTTTCGGGTTGAGCGACGAAAATGGGTCCTGAAAAATCATCTGAACTTTTTTGGACAGTTCGTATCTGGAATAATTTTTTAATTCCCTGTCGTTTATAAAAACTTCTCCGGAATCATAATCCAAAAGTCCCGAAACAATTTTTGCGAGTGTGGTTTTCCCGCTTCCGGATTCGCCGGCGATTCCCATCACATCCCCATTTTTCAATTTGATTGAAACATTATCAACGGCTTTTATGCCGGAGGTTTTGCTTGAAAAGAAGTTTTTTTCTGCACGAAAACTTTTATTCAGATTGACCGTTTTTAATATAAAATCATTCAACATAGAGTTTAGTTCCAATGAAAACAGAATTGTAAAGTTTTTGCATATCTTTCGGTTTCATCTGTATGCAGACGTGATTTATCGTGTCGTGCTGCCGAGTGTTTTTCGTAAAATCGTGAATGATTAGATAATCGTCGAAATAAATCGCATAATTCCCCAATGCGCCTATCATGAGTCGCTCGGTAGAATTTTCCGCCGGTAATTCCTTAGTTATATCCTCAAATGTCCATTTTGGTTTTATAGGCGCCGGGTTTTTTTCTTTTGCCAATATTTTCAGCGTCTTGCGGTTTATCTCGCTTTTCAGAAAATCGGCGACCAATTTTTTTGAGACAACGATATCGGATACTATTTTCCCGTTTTTCACAAGTTTCAGGCGGTTCAATTTGGTGTCAAATATTACTTTAGTAGTTAGGATATTCAGATGTCCGCTCAATAGTCGGTTTTCTTTTAGTAAAATTTTATTCTGTTCAACAAGTGATTTTTTTTCTTCCTCAACCTGCGGCAGCATTTCTTCTTTTATTATTTCCGTATCGCTGTAAGCCGACTGTTTTATGGCGGTTTCGTATTTTTTTTGGTTTGACAACATTGAAAGTTGTTTGTTTAATTCTGCGATTTCGCTTTCCATTGCCCTGGTATAACTTGGAAGTTTTATATGAATAAAAATAGAAATACCAAGTATTGATAAAAGGAAAAGACGAAATATGATTTTGAAGAATTTAATCAAGAGATCTCCCGTGGATTCCTGCTTTCGCAGGAATGACCCCGCTGAAGCGGGGTCATTTAATAAACATAAACAAGCGTTTTGTTGATTTTTGTATTTTTATAAATATACTCAAGGTCATCCGCGCCGAGCCGAATGCATCCGTGGGAAACTGCCCTGCCGAGTAATTCCTCTTTTTGCGTTCCGTGGATTTTATAACCGAATCCTAAATCAAGAGCATACTTTCCCAACTCCCCCTCCACTTTTCTTTCGGGTGCGAACGGAAGCGGTATTTCTTTTTTTTCCTCAATAAATGCCCAGTCGGGTTTGAACCACAGCGGATTTTCCGTTTTATTTTTTATCGTGAAAATTCCTTTGGGAGTTACAAATTCCCATTTTCTTCCGGTTTTTTTATCGCGCAAAATCCCGCCTTTTCCGACGGAACATTTTGCATATCTGATAATTTGTCCTTTTCGTTTGAAGTATAAAGTATTTTCCCTTGTATCTACAAGAATATAGGGTTCGCTGTCGGTCAGTTCGTTAATCCGCTGAATGAGAAGCATGTTTTCGTTTGAAAGACCGATACTTTTTTCTATCAGATTTTTATTGATTTCTATAAGTGCGAGTTGTTTTCTTTTCAGTGATGACGACTGTCTGTAGATTTTGTGCTTTTCTTTTTCCAGATATTTAATTTCTTTTGAGATTCCTGCAATCCGATTTTTTGCGATTTCGTATTCGGTTCTGGTGTCAAAAAAAGTGTAAACGTCAATTGCTGCAAGTGCAAAAATCGTCAGTATGATTATTGTTAATCCAAAATTCATTAATAATGACAATTTTTTAGTTTTTTTCATGGGTTAAAACACCTCAAGAACCTGTTTTCTTTACATTCCAGTTGCGGGTCTTCCTGCACGCATTTCGCTATTTTTCTCGGACATCGCGGATTAAACTTACACCCGGAAGGTAAAGATGCTAAATCCGACACACTACCGGGAATCGTGTTAAACTTTACCAAGTTATCTTTTTTCGGAATTGCCGATAAAAGCGCTTTTGTATAAGGGTGTCTCGGATTTTTAAGTATTTCGGATATTCCCCCCCCCTCAACAATTTCTCCCGCATACATTACTGCGATTTTATTGCATAAGTCCGACACAATTCCGAAATTGTGGGTTATGAAAATTACGGTTAGGTTTAATTCTCGTATCAGTTTTTTTATTAGTTCTAAAATTTCCTTCTGGATAGTGACGTCCAGAGATGTTGTCGGCTCGTCGGCAATCAAGATTTCGGGGTCCGAAGCGATAGCGATAGCGATCATTATTCGTTGTCTCATTCCGCCGGACAACTGGTGCGGATAGGAGTTTTTAATTCTTTTCGTATCGTTTAACTGTACTGCTTCCAAAAGTTTGCCTATCTTTTCCTCTGAATAATCCCGTCTGTGAATTTTCAGCGTCTCTCGTATCTGCTGTAAAATTTTTATTACAGGATTTAATGACGATAACGGGTCCTGAAAAACAATTCCGATTTTCCCGCCCCTTATTTTTTGCATTTCTTTTTTATCAAATCGTAAAATATCCTGATTGTGAAAAATAATCTTGCCGCCGGTTATTCTTGCTTCTTTCGGCAGAAGATTTAACATAGAAAGACCGAGTGTTGATTTACCGCATCCCGATTCGCCGACTATTGACAGAGAATCTCCTTTATTTAATGTTAACGAAACATTTCTTACGGCGGAAATTATTTTTTTCCCGACGGTATATTCAACGGAAAGATTTTCAATTGATAAAATAGTTTCCATAATTTCAGCCACAGATTAACACAGATTAACACAGATTTTTATTGAATTCTTTCTGTGATTTTCTGTGAAATTCTGTGGCTTATTTTTCTCCGTGTCCTCTGTGGTTACTCAAGTTATCCTCGGGTCAAAAACATCCCGTAAACCCTCACCTAAAAGATTCCAACTGAGAACTGTTATCAAAATTGCCAGTCCCGGAAAAAGCGAAAGCCACCATGCGATATGAATATAATCCTTGCCGCTGGTTAAAATATTTCCCCACGACGGTGTGGGCGGCTGAACGCCAAGCCCCAAAAAGGAAAGTCCCGACTCTGTAAGAATTGCCGCTCCGACCCCCAAGATACCCGCAACGATTACCGGTGCAATCACATTTGGAAGAATATGAACAAAAATAATTCTTCTTTTTTTAAGACCCAGTCCTTTTGCCGCAATTATAAAGTCGCGTTCTTTTACAGAAAGTGTTTCGCCGCGAACCAATCGCGCCAGCCCCGGCCATGAAGTGAGACCGATTACAACCATAACATTGTAAATGTTGGGCTCTAAAAAAGCAATCACCATCAAAATTAAAAAAAATGTAGGGAAACAAAGCATAATATCAACGAACCGCATAATGACAGTGTCAATTTTCCCTCCGAAATAACCCGAGACAAGTCCGAAAAATGTTCCGACAATTACTGAAATTCCGACCGCGATAATTCCGATAGATATTGAAATTCTCGTACCATAAACCATCCTTGAAAAAACATCCCGCCCCATTTCGTCGGTTCCCAAAAAATGATTTTTTGAAGGCGGCTGTAACCGTTCTGAAATAATTCCTTCAATCGGATTATGCGTAGAAATTAAAGGCGAAAAAATTGCCGTTAAAATCAAAGCGACTATTATTAAAATTCCGACTTTGGCAAGTTTATTTTTTAGTAATTTTTCAAGATATAATTTGAACATAAAAATTATTTCCGGACATTTGTCCTTTTATTTTTTGGTTTTATGATCAATCCTCTGGATACACTTCGATTTGAAAACTGAGATTTTCGTATTTTTATTTTCATATTCTTGTGTAAGTCTTTTAAATAAGCATGTGCAGCAGATTTTGAGATGTTAAAATAATTTGCCACTTCTCTTACTGTTGGTGGAATTTTTCGCCTTTTCAATGAAATTTTTACAAATTTAAAAACAGTTTTTAGATTTAGTATTTTTTTCCTACCCATATTATTTCCGGACATTTGTCCTTTTATTTATATCTTATTCTTGGGTCAACATAAGCGTAAGTTATGTCTGCAATTAAATTTCCAAGAAGTGTCAAAATTGCGACTATCGTTCCTACGGCCATAATAACGGGATAATCCCGTGACATAATCGCTTCGTAACCCAGCCGTCCCATCCCGGGCCATGCGAAAATCGTCTCAAAAATAAATGACCCGCCTATTAAATCAGGAATTGTAAGACCAATAATTGTCACAACCGGAATCAATGCATTTCTTAAAGCATGCTTAAAAATTACAGTTGACTCTGATAGTCCTTTCGCTCTCGCGGTTCTTATGTAGTCCTGATGAAGAACTTCCAACATTGCGGATTTTGTATATCTTGAAAGTCCGGCAAGTCCTGTAAATGCCGACACAAAAACAGGCAACACAAGATGTTTCGTGATATTCATAAATTTTCCCCAAAAAGTAAGTTCATCAAAATTTATTGAGCGGAAGCCGGAAATCGGCAACCAGCCAAGATGGAGTCCGAAGAAAATCATCAATAAAATTGCCAGCCAGAAGGTAGGAACAGAAAATCCCAAAAAAACTGTAACAGTAGTAATTTTATCAAAAACGGTATCTTTTTTTACTGCAGAAAAAACGCCGATGGGAATTGCTAATGCGAATATTACAATTATTGATAAAAAATTAAGAAGTAGTGTTGCAGGAAGCCGTTCGGCGATTTTTTTCATTACGGGTCTGTCGTCTTTAAAGGATTTGCCGAAATCAAGTTTCGTCAGCCGTTTAATCCACAGTCCGTACTGAACATAAAATGGTTTATCAAGCCCGTAAATTGCGACCAGCCGCTGTTTTGCCTCTGCGGTGATTTTTTGGTTCATATCAGTAAGAACATCCGTCGGTTTGCCCGGCGATAAATGCATCACAAGAAAAGTAATAACGGTTATTCCAAGAAGAACAGGAATTGTTAAAAGCAATCGTCTGAAAATATAGGAGAGCATACAAAGATATTATATTTAATTGAGAGAAAATTGCAATAAAAAAATGACCGTCAACAACCCAGCCATAATAATAAAACTTATGGATTTGTTAAAACAATTTTATTTATTCAACTTCTTTTTGAATTCTTCGGGTTTTATTTCTATTTCTCTGAGGATTTCCCGCATTAAAGGTCTGGACAAATCTCTGCCGGGATGGTTGGGTAATGTGGTTGTTCTTCCGTCGGAATGTCTATAAAAAACATGGCTTCCTTTTTGTCGGATAGCACGGAAGCCGACATCTTTTAGAAATTTTTCCATTGTCTTGAAATCAACAATGGGAAGTTTGCTCATCTTCCGACCTCAATCTGCTGAAGTCCTACAAAATGAGGCAAATCTTTCGTCGTTTCTTCCGACTCTTCCAAACATAATTCCAGTACTTCTTTAAGGTTTTTTTTTAATTCGTCAAGCGTTGCCGCCTGAGTATGTGCACCGGTTATACCGGGAACTATACCGATATAAAGTTTAGTTTCAGGGTCCCACTCAATGTATGCAGAAAAAGTTTTCATAACATCACCTCTAGAAAAAGTATAACAAAAACAGACAAAAAAGTCAATAAAAAAAATGACCGTCACCAACCCAGCCATTTTGTAATTTTATTGAACCTGTCCCCTTTTGTTGCTTTTTTTACCTTTTTTTAGTTAGATTTATTTATCTCTTCTTTCAGCAATTTTTTTTAAATCATTTATCACTTTCCTAAAATCGGCGGTGCTCTCAAATCCTGTTTTTTCTAATGCTCCTAATATCATTTCTGTAGGAAGGCACTTTATCAGTGCTTCAAGAATTCTTTGTGGATGTGTTAAATGGATTCTCTTCGTCTTGAAGTCTCTTTTTCTTTTCTCTATTTGCTCCCCATACACTTCTAATATCAATTTCTCGGGTCTCAATCGTTTTCTCATAACTTTTCACTCCTCTATTTTGATGGTTCTGTAATTCAGCCACAGAACCACACAGAATTTCACTGAAATTAAAAAATTAATCTTTTAAATTCACACTTACTTTTACCAAAATTTATTA
>PEVQ01000025.1:2865-3066 GCA_002780205.1 Elusimicrobia bacterium CG06_land_8_20_14_3_00_38_11 | reverse complement strand
GCTTGATGAAATTAACCAGAAAGAGAAGACAATTATTTTTTGTGCAACACAGGACCATGCTCTTGCAGTGCGGGATTTAATTAACCAGTATAAAGAAAGCTCTGAGCCAAATTATTGTGTGCGTGTGACGGCCAATGAGGGAGCACGGGGCGACCAGTTTTTACGGGATTTTCAGGATAACGAAAAAACAATTCCGACGGT
>PEVQ01000025.1:1711-2839 GCA_002780205.1 Elusimicrobia bacterium CG06_land_8_20_14_3_00_38_11 | reverse complement strand
CCGGAGTGGATGCGCGAAACATCCGCAATATAGTTTTTATGCGCCCGGTAAATTCCATGATTGAATTCAAACAAATCATCGGGCGAGGAACCCGGCTTTTTGATGGAAAGGAATATTTCACTATTTATGATTTTGTAGATGCATATAAGCATTTTTCGGACCCGGAATGGGATGGAGAGCCGATAGATGAGACAACGGAAAAACCTGAAGAACTAAGTGCTTCTAAGAAAACGAGAGAACCAAAGACAATATACGATCCAACCAAAGAACCAAAGAAAAAATTAAAAATAAAGTTGCGTGACGGTAAGGAGCGGGAAATTCAGCATATGATTTCCACATCGTTTTGGAGTGCGGCTGGAAAGCCCATTTCAGTAGAGGAATTTTTGCAGAATATGTTTGGTAGATTACCAGAGTTTTTCAAAAGTGAAGAAGAACTGCGAAGGATTTGGTCAAATCCAATCACAAGAAAAACATTTTTAGAAAAAATTGCCGGGCTCGGGTATGGCAAAGATGAATTGGAAACATTGCAGAAAATGATAGATGCCGAGGACAGCGATTTGTTTGATGTGCTGGCATATGTTTCTTTCGCTATAAAGCCGATTACAAGAGCAGAGAGAGTAACCGAATCAAAGCATGCTATTTTAGACGGATTAGATGAAAAACAACAAGAGTTTTTAGAATTTGTGCTTGCAAAATATATTGAAAAAGGGGTAGAAGAACTTGACGAGGAAAAACTGCCAAAACTGCTTAATTTGAAATATCACGCCATTGCTGATGCAGAAGAAATACTCGGCGGAGTTGAGAAAATTCGCTCAACTTTTTTTGACTTTCAAAAGAATTTATATGCAATACATCAATAGAAATTAAAAAAATGATTTTGGTATGAGAATACCAAATAACGCGAATAATGGACAAATAACGGGTAACGGGAACGGTTGTAGTTGCTCAATAATTAGGTAACTTTTGAGACTAAATAATTGCCATTAAAAGATGTCATTCTGAACGAAGTGAAGAATCTAAAAACACTCAATAATAGAGATTTTTCGCTACGCTCAAAATGACAAAGACCAGAGTTTTTAGTAAAATCAAAAGAGTTACCTATTTAGTGAGCATTAACAACGGTTCTGG
>PEVQ01000025.1:0-1687 GCA_002780205.1 Elusimicrobia bacterium CG06_land_8_20_14_3_00_38_11 | reverse complement strand
GGTAAAAAGTTTTAAAGGGTTGAGGTAATTATGAAAATTGATTATTCCGAGCGGCTGAAAAAACTTCCGCCGTATCTTTTTGCGGAAATTGACAGAAAGAAAAAAGCGGCTATTGAGAGGGGCGTGGACATTATTTCTCTGGGTGTGGGCGACCCGGATTTGCCGACTCCGAAACATATCGTAGATGCGATGAAAATCGCGGTTGAAAAACCGAAGCATCACCAGTATCCGTTCGGTGCGGGCTTGCTCGATTTCAGAAAGGCGGTTTCCGATTGGTACAAAATGCGGTTCAACGTCGATCTGAATCCTCAAAATGAAATCCATTCTTTAATCGGCTCAAAAGAGGGCATCGGACATATTCATCTTGCGTTTATAAATCCGGGCGATATTGTCCTTGTTCCCGAACCGGGCTATCCGGTCTATAACTGCGGAACCATTTTTTCCGACGGAATGCCGTATTTTTTACCTTTAATCGAAAAAAATAATTTTCTGCCTGATTTGGAAAAAATTCCGGAAAAGATTGCGAAAAGAGCAAAAATTTTATTCATAAATTATCCCAATAACCCGACATCTGCAACTGCAACTTTGGAATTTTATGAAAGAGTTGTAAGGTTTGCAGAAAAATATAATATCATTGTTTGCAGCGATCTGGCATATTCGGAGATTTATTTTGACGGTAAAAAGCCGCCGAGTTTTTTGGAAGTAGAAGGCGCAAAAAATGTCGGTGTTGAATTCCACTCGCTTTCAAAAACATACCAGATGACTGGTTGGCGTCTGGGTTGGGCTTGCGGGAATTCGGAAATAATTGCCGGGTTGTCAGAAGTTAAAGACAATTACGATTCCGGCGTTTTCGGCGCCGTTCAGGAAGCGGGAGCTGTTGCGTTAACATCGTCTCAAAATTGCGTTGAAGAAATGCGGAAAGTATATCAAAACAGAAGAGATATTTTTACCGGTGAACTAAATAAAATCGGCTGGTCTGTGAAAAAACCGGAAGCAACATTTTATGTCTGGGCAAAAGTGCCGAAGGGCTACACATCCGCGGATACCGTCACTAAACTTCTTGACGAGGCGGGAATTATCTGCACGCCCGGAAACGGCTTGGGGCCCTCCGGCGAAGGATATGTTAGGTTTGCTTTAACAGTTTCAGAAACCCGTCTCAAACAAGCGGTTGAAAAAATTTCTAAAATAAAATGGTAAGTAAATTAAAGCCACAGAGACCCGGAGAACGCAGAGTTTTTAATTCTGTTTTTTCTCTGTGTCCACTGCGACTCTGTGGCAAAAATTATCTTGGAGGCGATATGACGACAGCAGTTCTAAACAGAGTAATTATTCGTGATGAAAAAATTGAGAAAGTAATTTGGGTTTCATTTTTTGTATTGGCAACGGCTTTCGGCGCTTATGTGAGAATCCCGCTTCCTTTTACGCCGGTGCCGTTAACACTGCAGACATTTTTCGTGCTTTTAAGCGGCGCTTATCTCGGTAAAAAACTCGGCGGGCTATCGCAATTTTTGTATTTTTTGCTCGGCGGGCTCGGACTTCCGCTCTTTACAAGTGTCGGTGCTTTGTGGGGACCGACAGGCGGTTATATTGTCGGCTTTATTTTTGCAAGTTGGCTTGCGGGGTTTCTGATTGAAAAAAAATTGAAAGTTTTTTATGCTTTGATGCTCGATGATTTTATTCTGCTTTC
>PEVQ01000036.1:1461-8040 GCA_002780205.1 Elusimicrobia bacterium CG06_land_8_20_14_3_00_38_11 | reverse complement strand
CGCTACAATGATGAATTGGGGACTGTTCCCAATTCATTTTTATTTGCAATTTTTCTGCTTGACTTTTTTATTTCATTTTTGTAAAATCACATTAATGATTAAACTGACGAAACTTAACGGTGAAGAAATTTATATTAATCCCGACTTAATAGAAAAAATGGAATGTCATCCGAATACTACGATTCTTTTAACAACGGGAAAAAGCACAATCGTTAAAGAAACTCCGGAGGAAGTTACAAACAGGATTGTTGAGTTTAGAAAAAAAATACATAACAAATAACGGAGGTTAATTTATGGACATAGCGACAGTTACAGGCATAATCGTATTTTTAGGATTGGCTGTAGGAGCAATTGTATTACAGCAGGGTGTTGCCGCCTTAGGACTTTTTTGGAGTGTAGAAGGCATTATGGTAGTTATCGGCGGAACGCTTTGTGCTCTTCTTGTAAATTATCCGTTAAGACAGGTTTTAGGTGTATCCAAAGTTTTAAGAAAGGTTCTTTTTACCAGCGGTAGCGAAGATACAACCGAGATTGTCAGCACATTTGTTGATTTTACAAAAAAAGCAAGAACGGAAGGGCTGCTCGCACTTGAGGGCGATGTAAAAAATGTAAAAAATGATTTTATGAGACGAGGCACGCAGTTAGTAATTGACGGATTTGATTCTCAATTTATCAGCAGTATGTTGGATACTGAAATCGGGTTTATCAGAGAGCGACACAAAGTCGGGCAGGAAATTTTTAACTCGCTTGGTACTTATTCACCCGCTTTCGGAATTATTGGAACCGTTTTAGGAATGATTTTGCTTTTAAGCAGCGTTAAAAACCCGGAAGAAGTTCCGGGAAGAATGGCAATGGCACTTTCCTCTGCTTTTTACGGACTTACGGCCGGGTATCTTTTATTTTATCCGATGGCGGGAAAATTGCGCCGCCGCAGTGAAGAGGAACTTTTAGTAAAGGAAATAGTTATAAGAGGTGTTTTGCTTTTGCAGTCAGGTGTAAGCCCGATAATCATGGAGCAAAACCTGAAAGCATACCTTGAGCCGGCGCAGCGTCTGGCAATTAAATCAACGGGAAAATAATTTATGATATTAAAACCACCGAGAGGATTTATTTCTGAAAATGACCCGAGGGTTTCTCAGGTCGGACATGCCGCGCCGCCGTGGCTTATCAATTATGCCGATTTGATGACGGAACTTTGCGCATTTTTTATAATGATGTATGCAATAGGCGCCGCCGCACTACCTGCAACGCACAAGACAAGCAAACAAGTAACAGAAACAATGAAAACTGCGGGAATTGAGGGTAAGGTGGAAGTGACAAAGGATGGACTTAAAATTTCACTTCAGGAACAGAAGACAGTGCCGTTTTTTACATCAGGCAGTTCGGAACTCCAATCGGTTATGAAACAATATATTGACACAATAACTCCTGCGTTAAAAAGCGGTATATCAAATCCGAAAAGTGTCCTGATTGTTGAAGGCCATACCGACAATGTGCCGATTGCGACCTCCCAATTTGCATCAAACTGGGAATTATCTACTGCAAGAGCCACCAATGTTGTAAAATATCTGGTGCAGCGGCACGGAATTCCGGCGGATAAAATAGCCGCAATCGGTTACGGCGAACATAAACCATTGAGACCGAACGATACGGAAGATAACAAAAGATTGAACAGAAGAGTCGTTTTTCTGATTAAATCAGGCGGATAAATGTAGCAGAGCGAAAGGAGCACAAATGGCGAAGAAAAAGAAGTATGTGTATTTTTTTGGGAAAGGGCATGCGGACGGAAATGAAAAAATGAAAAATCTCTTGGGCGGCAAGGGAGCAAATCTTGCCGAGATGGTGAAAATCGGGCTTCCCGTTCCCGCAGGTTTCACAATTACGACAGATGTTTGCACTGCATATTACAAAAACAAAAAAAAATATCCGTTGGAGTTAAAAAAACAGGTTGAAGCGGCGCTTAAAAGAGTTGAAACATTGATGGACTGTAAATTCGGCGACAGGGAAAATCCGCTTTTGGTCTCCGTAAGAAGCGGTGCCAGAAAATCAATGCCGGGAATGATGGAAACCGTGCTGAACATCGGACTTAACAACGAAACCCGCGAAGCACTTATCAAAAAAACCGGCAATCCCAGATTTGTTTATGATGCTCATCGCCGGCTTATACAAATGTATAGTGATGTTGTGATGGAAAAAGCAGCAGGAATTGAACCGAAAGAGGGTCAGGGTATTCGTCAGCAACTTGAAAAAGAACTCAACATACTGAAAGAAAAAAGAGGCGTGAAACTTGGCACAGAATTGTCTGCTGATAACTTGAAGGAACTCATTGAAATTTATAAATCAAAAGTGAAAGAGGTGCTTGGCAAAGATTTTCCCGAAGACCCGATGGAACAGTTGTGGGGCGGAATCAGCGCCGTGTTTCAGTCGTGGCAGGGAAAACGGGCGATTTCTTACCGTCGGATAGAAAATATTCCTGATGAATGGGGAACTGCCGTAAGTGTTCAGGCGATGGTTTTCGGAAATATGGGAAACTCATCAGCTACCGGCGTTGCATTTACAAGAAATCCCGCGACCGGTGAAAAAATATTTTACGGCGAGTGGCTTGTCAACGCCCAGGGCGAAGATGTCGTCGCAGGAATCAGAACGCCCAATCCGATAAACGAGCAGGGAAAAACGGAGCGGAACAAAAATCTTCGTTCGCTTGAAATATCAATGCCGGAAATATACAAAGAACTTGATTCTTATCAGAAAAAACTTGAAAAACACTATCGGGATATGCAGGATATTGAGTTCACGATTGAGGTCGGAAAATTGTGGATGCTTCAGTGCCGCGTCGGAAAAAGAAACGGGCCTGCCGCTATCAGAATGGCGGTTGATATGGTGAAAGAAAAATTGATTAAAAAAGAAACGGCAATTATGCGTGTGACACCGTCTCAACTTGATGAACTTCTGCATCCTATCGTTGACCCTGTTTCTGAAAAAAATTCAAAGCCACTCGCAAAAGGTCTCCCGGCAGGTCCCGGCGGCGCTACCGGAATGATTGTTTTTTCTGCAAATGATGCCGTTGCATGGAGAAAAAGCGGAAAGGATGTTATTTTAGTTCGCGAGGAAACCAATCCGGAGGATGTTGAGGGTATGCGTGCTGCAAATGCGATTTTAACCGCGCGCGGCGGAATGACTTCGCACGCTGCTCTTGTTGCACGCGGCTGGGGCAAGTGTTGTATCGTCGGTGCAGGGGAACTTCATGTTGATGACAAAGAAAAAACACTGAAAATTGTAGGCACCGATGTTGTGTTGAAAGAAGGCGATTGGTTAACTCTCAACGGTTCAAAGGGTTATATCTACCGCGGGCAACTTCCGATGGTAAAAGCCGCCGAGGAAAATCCGTATTTCGTTGAGTTCATGAAGTTATGCGACAAAATCAGAAAATTAGGTGTGAGAACAAACGCTGATACGCCTGAGGACGCAAAAAGGGCGAGAACTTTCGGCGCCGAGGGAATCGGGCTTTTCCGGACCGAGCATATGTTTTACGGAAAGAGTTCCGAGCAGCCGCTATTTTTATTGAGGAAAATGATAATTTCCAAAGATGAACAGGAACGCAAAAAAGCGCTTGCCGAACTTTTTCCGTTCGTTAAAGCCGACATCAAAGGTACTCTTGCTGCTATGGAGGGTTTCCCCGTTGTGATTCGTCTTTTAGACCCGCCATTGCATGAATTCGTTCCAAAAAGAGATGATGAAAGAAAAAAACTTGCCCAGTCGTTAGGAATATCCGACGAGGAATTTAACAATAGAGCAGAGGCACTTCACGAGTCAAATCCGATGATGGGACATCGCGGCGTCCGACTGGGAATTACATATCCTGAAATTACCGAAATGCAGGTTCGCGCTATTTTTGATGCCGCCGCCGAATTGCTCAAAGAAGGTAAAAAGGTTATTCCGGAGATTATGATTCCTGTGGTCGGAACTGTTAACGAATTAAAAAATCAAAAGGAAATCGTTGAGAAAATTTACGGGGAAACGCTGAAAAATTCCGGGTTGAATAAAATTTTGTATCTGTTCGGCACTATGATTGAAATTCCGAGAGCATGCTTAACGGCGGCGCACATCGCCGAGGTCTCGGAGTTTTTTTCTTTCGGAACGAATGATTTAACCCAGATGGGGTTTGGTTTTTCCAGAGACGATATCGGCGGATTTATGCCGGATTATCTGAAGAAAAAAATTCTTCCCTGCGACCCGTTTGCGACAATTGATTTTGAAGGAATCGGAGAGTTGATTAAAATCGGAATTGAACGCGGCAGGAAAACGGAAAAAAATCTTGAAGTGGGAATCTGCGGCGAGCACGGCGGTGATCCTGAGTCGGTAAAGTTCTGCCATCGCGTCAAAATGAACTATGTTTCCTGTTCGCCGTTCAGAGTACCAATTGCAAAACTTGCCGCAGCGCAAGTGGTCGTAGAAGAAAAAAGTAGAAAATAAAAAACGAAGTACGGAGGTTTTTATGAGTTGGCTTTCTGTTGTTGGGTTAGTAATGGTACTATTTGCATTAATTATGTTAGTTATTGTGAAATATCAGGAGAAACACCAAAAGACATAATGAATAAAAAATACGAATTATTGGCGAAATATCTTGCTGATTTAAGTAAGATAGTTTTCGGTGCTTTTGTAATAAAGCAATTTGTTGAACACAAAATTAGCATACCTGAACTTGTTATTGGTATTTTATCAGCCATAGTATTATTTTTGGTCGCATATACCATTCAACCGAAGGAGTGAAAATGAAACAAGTTAAAAGTAAAAAGTTAAAAGTAAAAAGTAGAAACTGGTTTTGTATTTTCCTACTTCCTACTTCCTACTTCCTACTTACTGCCTTTACCGGTTGTGCATCAAATAAATCCGTTAGGACGGGCGACTACTGGGGAAATCAGGCGGCAGTTCAGCAGTTTCAGAGAGCGGAAAAGTATTACTACGACGGTAAATATAACGAAGCGATTGCCGAATATCAGTATTACATTGACCAGTTCGGCGATATCTATTACGGCGACGAGGCTCAGAAAAAGATCGCAGAAGCGTTTACAAGAATAAACCAATGGAATGAAGCGGCGGAGGCATATGAGGAACTGACGGATAAATTTTCCAAAAGCCAATATGCTTCATGGTCTTTGGAAGAGTCGGCAAAAATCTATGAGCAGATTTCCTCTTTTAAGGAAGCGATACGGGTTTATCAGAGAATAATTGAGGAGTACTGGACATCTCCGCAACGACCCGATGCGGTGAAAAAGATAAAAGAGATATTGATTGCTAAATTTTCAGAAAATAGATGGGCAAAAAAGAAAAATAACGAGATAGATAAAATAATTTCCAGAAAGCAGAGGGAATAGTCGCTCGCAAGCAATTTTTTTTGAGACACTCGTTAGAACTCGCTCTACAATTTGCTCCTGGAAAAAATAAGTCGCAAATTGAGGCTCTTCAAAAATTTCTTGCTTCGTTCGGGAGAAAAACAATGAAAAAAATCATTTATTTTTTACTTATCACTTATCACTTATCACTTATCACTATTTTTACTGGTTGTGCAGGATTTCCCATTATCGGTAAAAAAACAACCGGAAAAATTACAACCATCAACGAAAATTTTAATCCCGACCGCCTGACCGACTTGGGTGTTATTAAAAAACTTGCCGGCTACAAAAAATTTTTATTTATATCCAATGCCAATTATACCGACTGGTTCGAGGGCTTTTTAAGAGGTGAAATTGTCAATGAAGACGGCGTTCCCGTAGAAAATATTCAGGTTATGGTTGACGGCATCGGTTTTGAAAATGCGGTGACGGATGTCAACGGCGTCTATAAAATCAGGTTTTCAGTTCCAATAGTCAAGGGTATTTCTGATGCCAACGGCAAACTGATAATTCATCCCAAGTGGGAGTCGGAGTTGGAAATAAAAGGAACATCATACCAGCCGGCAGTCAAAGATGCTCCGTTTAGAATTTATTACAACGGAAATGCCGGCGGGGTTGTCGCCTTAAATGAAGGAAAACTTCCGCCTAAAATTATCGTCAAAAAAATAACGCTCGGACAGTATAAAACGGAAACCAAAAAGAAAGAAGCGGCTGAAAAATCAACTGAAAGCTCGACTAAAAAACAGGAAAAACCTGTCAAAAAAGAGCCGGGTTTCGAGGATGACCTTTTTAAGCAGTTAGAAAATTTTAATAAATAAAAAAAGATGCGAAAGTTTAGGTGGACTTCAGTCCACCTGTCTAAACCTGAAGCATCACACCATAAATGTAGCCCATCCTTCAGGGTGGGTGAAACGAAGCGAATGAAACCCATGCAAAAAAACAGCAGGATGTTTTTAATTATATGCCTTGCTGTTTTTTATTTTGTTCCGCTTTATTGTCAAACGAAAACAAAAAACATAGAAATCATTCTTGATGCATCGGGGAGTATGAACGATACTTTTGACAAAAGGGAAAAGAAAATTGATATCGCCAAAAAAACAATTCTTAAAATTCTCTCGGAACTCTCGTCGGATGCAACTTCACAGATAAAAATCGGTTTAAGAACCTTCGGGGAAGATAGGGAATT
>PEVQ01000036.1:1232-1374 GCA_002780205.1 Elusimicrobia bacterium CG06_land_8_20_14_3_00_38_11 | reverse complement strand
GAAGTGTGAATTTGTAATTGACGAGATGGGAGCAAGCCCCAGATCAATAGGGGATAAGGTTCAAGAAGCAATTACTAAGAACTTTCCTGAAATTTGCAAGGGAGTTGCCACACAGTTAGGAATGGAATTCAACTTTAAGACC
>PEVQ01000036.1:212-1191 GCA_002780205.1 Elusimicrobia bacterium CG06_land_8_20_14_3_00_38_11 | reverse complement strand
AGGAGATAAATATCTTGCTTTTGATGTCAAAACTCGAAATGTTGAAGCTGCATTTCACATGCCTAATATTAAGTCAGTGGAACGCTTCATTCATTTCTATACATCCCCTAAGAATGTCCTTGTAATTGTAAATGCAGATTATCAACTTAACCTTGAGTGCCAGGCGGAGCCAATTATCTTTAAGCAAATAACGGTCGCTCCGATAGAACATTTTGTTTGGAATTGTCTGCGGTTTGGGAAACTTGGTTATGGGCAAATTCAAATTGAGCCTGGAAAGCCAATAGAAATTAATCGTGAGCAAACTCGTAAAATATGGATGAATGCTTTCTTCCAAAAGTTAATTTCTTTTTATGAAGAAGAATTAGAAAAATCCAGGGCGATGATTCAGTGGGCTCAGAAATGCCAGAAACTTTGGCAAGAAGGTAAGATTGATGAAACTTCAAGACTGATAAGATATATCAGAGAATCTACTGCCGAATATAAAACATCAAAAGAGTAATTTTTCAACTTTATCTAACCTCTTAAGAGCAAGTCTAACATAATCTTCGTTTATTTCTATGCCGATATAATCCCTTCCTAATTTTTTTGCTACAACAGCGGTTGTCCCGGAACCGAGGAAAGGATCCAACACTAAATCACTCTTATTGCTACTGGCTAAAATTACTCTTTCAAGAAGTCTTTCTGGTTTTTGGGTTGGATGCGGTGTATTTTCTGGCATAGACCAAAATGGAACTACCAGATCAGTCCATATATTACTGGGATGAGTGTACCGGTATTTCTCCCCATTTACTTCTACCCATCCTTTAGGTTGTCCTCCCTTTCCTCCATAACGATAGGGAGCAATAATTTCTTTTTTTATTTTAACATCATTTATATTAAATAGGTAATTCTTGGTTTTGACGGCAAACCAGATGTCCTCCATATTTTCTTTCCAATTTTTCAGGGCGCCACGTCCTTTTTCTCGTTTCCAGGTTATCCT
>PEVQ01000036.1:0-147 GCA_002780205.1 Elusimicrobia bacterium CG06_land_8_20_14_3_00_38_11 | reverse complement strand
ATATATATAAAGAGCCTGTTTTTTTAAGAATCCTCGCCGATTCTTTAATCCATTTTTCTGACCATTCTTCATATTCCTTTTTGTTAGAAATTTTTAATGTTCCGTTTCCAAAATCCTTATCAACTTTATAGTAGGGAGGATCAGCAA
>PEVQ01000146.1 GCA_002780205.1 Elusimicrobia bacterium CG06_land_8_20_14_3_00_38_11 | reverse complement strand
TGCGCTTGCAAAAAAATCTATCTGCGGTTTGTCCGACCCTATTTCCGCAGGGATTACGCCAGGAAGCGGACCCGCGCATCTTTCACTTTTCGGCTACGACCCGTTGAAGCACGAAATCGGCCGTGGTCTTCTTGATACTCTCGGCATTGACTTTCATTTTACTCCCGGTGACCTTGCCGCCCGCGGAAATTATTGCACCGTTGACGATAAGGGAATAATCACCGACCGCCGCGCAGGAAGAATTTCAACCGAAAAAAATATTGAACTCTGCAAAAAACTGGACGGTATGGAAATAGACGGCGTTAAAATTTTTGCGATGCCGGTCAAGGAGCATCGGTTTTCCGTAATTTTCAGAGGGAAAAATCTCTCGGCTCAACTTTTGGACAGCGACCCGCAGAAAGAAGGGCTAAAACCGCTGGATGCTGTTGCAACCGAAAAATCAGCGGAATCATCGGCAAAAATCGTCAATAAATTTATAGAGAAAGTGGAACAAATCCTCAAAAATGAAAAACCGGCAAACATGGTTTTACTACGCGGGTTTTCAAAAATGGTAAATCTTCCAAAATTTCAGGATGTCTACAAACTTAATCCTGCCTGCATCGCGATTTATCCGATGTATAAAGGGCTTGCCCGTCTTTGCGGAATGGAGGTTATTAAGGACTGCGAGACCATTGAATCGGAATTTGAGACGCTTGCAAAAAATTTTAATAAGTATGATTTCTTTTACATCCACATAAAACAGACCGATTCTTCCGGCGAAGACGGGGATTTTCAGAGAAAGGTAAAAGTGATTGAGCAGGTTGACAGGTCAATTCCGCTCTTGACAAATCTGAACCCTGATGTTATAATAATCACCGGCGATCATTCAACGCCCGCGGTGCACGCCGGACACTCTTGGCATCCCGTTCCGATTTTGATTTATTCAAAAAAGTGTCGTTTTGATAAAGTTGAAAGGTTTTCGGAAATTGATTGTATTGCCGGCGGTTTGGGACGGATTAACGCAAGGGATGTAATGCCGCTGGCTTTGGCAAACGCCGGGAAATTGTTGAAATACGGCGCATAGAAATTACGGAGCAGACACAGAACAAAGGAACACGGAACGGACACGGAAAAGTTCCGAGTCAGTTCCGTGTATAAGTTCAGTGTCAGTTCAGTGTAAGGAGCGAAGCGACAATGTACGGATTTGTTTTGACTGTTCACATCATCGCAAGTTTCGGTTTGATTTTGATTGTACTTTTACAGGCGGGAAAAGGCGCGGGTATTTCGGGACTTTTCGGCGGAGGAGGAAATGAAGCCGTCTTCGGCGGTAATACCACGCCGCTCATCATAAAAAAAATTACGACAACGATGGCTGTTCTCTTTATGATAACATCGCTGTTTCTGACATTAATCGGTTCAAGATTAAGAACGAGGTCTTTGGCTGAAAGGATTCCGCCAGCGCCTGCCGAGACACAGCAACAGCAATCTGCACCTGCGAATAATGTTCCTGCGGCACCGTCTGAACCGACACAGCCGTAAACGACAATTAAAAATGTAGAATGCAAAATTAAAAATTGTAGTAAAAAGCATTTTTCATTTTTAACTTTTAATTTTGAATTGATTTTTATGCTGGGGTGGCGGAATTGGCATACGCGCACGTTTGAGGGGCGTGTCCTTCACGGGATGCGGGTTCAAGTCCCGCCCCCAGCAATTAAGGCAATTAAAAATGTAGAATGTAAAGTTAAAAATTAAAAGTCAACATCAATTTTTCATTTTTAATTTGTAATTTTTAATTGTTGTTAATGCGGGAGTAATTCAGTGGTAGAATGTCTCGTTGCCAACGAGAATGTCGCGGGTTCGAGCCCCGTCTC
>PEVQ01000026.1 GCA_002780205.1 Elusimicrobia bacterium CG06_land_8_20_14_3_00_38_11 | reverse complement strand
TCGCACTATATTCAAAAACGGAAATTTATCGTCGGTAATTTTAATATACGGATACCGTTTGTCATCTTTCAGCAATACATTATATTTCGGCTGAAATCTTTTGATTAGGGATTCTTCCAAAATCAGCGCTTCTTTAACATTGGCCGTCAAAATATAATCAATGTTTTTAATTGTTTTAACAAGCAGTGAATTTTTCAGTGATTTTTCCGTATCAATAAAGTATGACTTCACCCGCGATTTTAAGGAAGTGGCTTTACCTACATAAATTATTCTGCCGGATAAGTCTCTCATTATGTAGACGCCGGGAAGTTGAGGAAGGTTGACCAATTTGTTTGACAGGATTTCATTCATCTAACGAGGGTTTTTCTTTTTTGATAATAGCCCATACCGATTTCATTTCGTTGATTTTCAGCAATTTTGCCGTTAAAAGATAAAGAAAAAGTCCGACAATAATCGTTCCGAACACATTTAAGAAAAGATTTTTGATTAGATATGTGGAAAGAATATAACAGATGACGGTCATTACCGAAGTCGCCGAAATTATTTTAATAAGCGACAGAAATATTTTTCTTCCGCCGAGCCCGCCGATTCTTTTTCTAAGCGACAAGAAAAGCAAAACTGCACTTGTCCATGAGGATACGGCTGTTGCAAGGGCAAGCCCGCCAACCCCCATCGGCCCCATCAAAATAATGTTTAACACTACATTTAACAGCATACACATTGTTGCGATTTTTACCGGTGTTTTAGTTTCCTTCATAGAATAAAATCCTCCGGCAAAAATTTTTGCATAACTGAAAGCGGGCAGCCCCATAGAATAAAAAACCAGTGCGGAATTGGTCATTACTGTTGCGGTTTCGTCAAATTTACCGTGCTGAAAAAGAAGGGTTATCATCGGTTTGCCAAGAATAATAAGTCCAGCCATTGCCGGTAAAATCGCCATTGAAGATATTTTTATTGAGAATGCGAGCATATCCTTCATTTCCCGATGATCCTTTTTTGAAACACTTGCCGACATTAAAGGTAGTGAAACAGACGCAACGGCAATTCCGAAAAGTGCCAGAGGCAGTTGCATCAGACGGTTTGAATAATAAAGCGCAGTTACGCTTCCTTCGGTTAAAAATGATGCGCAAATGGTGTCAACAAAAGCATTGAACTGGTCAATTGATATCCCCCACATAGCGGGGAGCATTAAAAAAAATATCTGTTTTAATCCGGGATGATTGAAATTAATTACGGGCTTGAAATTAAAGCCGCTTTTTTTTACAGCAGGTAACTGAATCAAAAATTGCAACAGTCCGCCGACGACGACCGCAATCGCGAGTCCTTTAATCTGATTTTCTTTTATTAAAAGCGGAGCGATTCCTATAATAAATACAATTTCAGAGACCGATAAAAAAGACGGTGCTACTGCGGGTACGAAAAAAAGTTTTAGCGAGTTCAGGACGGCAAGTAAAAATGCCGCAAGACATATAAAAAGTAAAAACGGAAACATCAGTCGGGTAAGGGTAATGGTTAAAGAAAGTTTTTCCGGATTTTTTTCAAAGCCGTAGGCAATTGCTCTTGTTATCTGCGGTGCGAAAATCATTCCAAAAACGCACACGATTAAAAGAGTGAATATAAGAGTAGTAAATACCGCATTAAAAAGTTTTTCGGTTTCTTTTTTTTCTTTTGTCGCCAGATATTCGCTAAATACAGGAACGAATGAAGATAATAATGCTCCTTCGCCCAAAAGCCGTCTGAAAAGATTGGGAATTCTTAAAGCAGCATAAAAAGCATCTGCGGCCAATCCGGCGCCGAAAAGCCACCCGACCAGCATATCGCGGATGTAACCGGCAAGGCGGGAAAACATAGTCCCTGCGGATACATAACCGATATATTTTGCTATTTTTGTTTCTTTCATTTCGCTTCGCTCACCCACCCTGAAGGGTGGGCTACATCTATGATGTGATGCTTCGGGTTTAAACAACCCGACTGAAATCGGGTTAAACCCTCGCATCTTTTTTTGCTTGACATTTTTTTATATTCTTGTATACTAAACGCAGATTACACAGAAAAACGACGCAGATGACCGCAGATTAAATCAGCGGCAATCCGCGTAGTAATCAGCGTAAATCAGCGAGGTGTTTATGAAACTAAAAACCGGAAGACACACATCGGCACTGAAAGAGGCACGGAAAAATCTGAAGAGACACACTATCAATAAAGCCGTTAAGTCGCAAATCAAAACGGCGATTAAAAAGTTTGAAACGGCTTTAACGGAAAAGAATGCCGAAAAAGCAAAGGAATTTTTAGGAATTGTTTCAAGCATACTTGATAAAGCGGCTAAGAAAAAAATCATTCACAGAAAAAATGCTTCCCGTAAAATTTCCCGCCTTTCAATGCGTTTGGCAAAGATCAAAAAATAGCCGTTCAAGGTGATTTTTGTTGTTTCCGCCGGATTTCATTTTCATATCCGTCTCAAGTATTTTAGTGAGCGAAAGTTTTAGTTCCGAGATGTTTAATTTCCGTGCATCAGATATAAATTTATCCTGGTAAAACTTAACTCCCGACCGGAGTGCCGCCTCTCTGTCATCAACCCCGCTTTCAATCAATTCATTGAATCTTAAATATTTCCTGTATCTGTCAGCAACCTGCGCCAAAATCATATATTCATCCTCGCCGCTATTAAAAAGATTTGCAAGTATTTTTATAGCGGTTTCGGTTTTTTTTTCCGACAGTGCCGGCATTAGTTCAAAAACGGTATTTTCTCTGAAATGTCCGCAGCATACTTCAATACTATGCATTTCAATTTCGGTCTTATCGCCGGCATACAGAATCAATTTATCAACTTCATTTTTTATATCATAAAGATTATTGCCAGTAATTTTTAATATCTCCTCCGCTCCATACATTGAAATGATTTTGTCAAATGCCTTTGCGTATTCAATTATCCACGAGTATATCTGGTCGTCTTTCAAGTTATAAAAATTCACCGTCGGATACAGTTTTTCTATTTTTCGGAATACTTCCCGTTTCGGCAGTTTGTCGCCCCCGACCAAAACAAGACAGCAAGATCGATGCGGTTTTTCAATATATTTTTTTAGAAGTTCATCCTGTGATTCAAGGAGTTTATGAATATTTTTTATAACGACCATTTTTTTGGCGGATATAAAAGGCAAAGAATCACAGGATGAAAGAGCGTTTTCAAGTATAACGTTTTTTTCTGTTATCCCCGGGGGAGATTCAAATTGTTTTTCATTTTTGCTTGGAATGTGAAATACGCTGTAATTTAAGTCATGCATATCAGGTTCAATTAAAATATTTTCCAGACGGTTTACCGATTCATCTTTAAGATAATCCTCAATACCGTAGAAAAGATAAACCGGCGAGACATCAGATTTTTTTAGCGTTTTAAGTTTTGATTTTAATTCGTAATATTTTAAGGCGGGCATAAAAACTCGCTTCGCTCACCCGAACTGAAGTTCGGGTTACATTATTGTCTAAATTTGCTTCATAATCAACCCGAATAAATTCGGGTTATTTCGCAAATTCATTTTATTCTGTTTTCGGCGGAACTTTTTTGTCGCTGATGCCTGTTACTGCTCCGAAACCCTCAATTGTTCTTTTAAGTATGGCTCTTGCAAGTTTTTCCCAGATTATTTCTCTTGCCTCTTCTTCCGTTATGCCGCCCGGGATATTGGAAACGAAAAACCTGTAATTGCCTTCAAGGTTTTTTTCTTGCCAGACCACTTCGTTTTTCAGTCGGTCAACAAGCATTATATCAACCAGTATCCAGAGTTTATATTCTTTGACGACATGATTCTCGTCGTAAGTTAGCGGCTCCAAAACATATCTTGTAATTTCTCCGCGCAAAATACCATCTGCTTCCTGCGAATTAACAACCGCTAATCTACCGTCTCTGATAAATTCATTTGTAACGGTGAGTGTTAATTTTTCCTCCATTCCGTAATATATGGTTGAATTTTTGAATGTTTCAATTGCAACCTTTCTTATGTTTTGAGGCAGTTGCTGCGGTGCCGGTGTATAGTGAGAAGAACAACCGGAAAAGGCGGTAAGTAGTAAGTAGTAAGTAGTAAGTAGATAAACCGATAAAAACCACTTCCCACTTCCCACTTCCCACTTCCTGTTTTTAAGCATTTCATCCTCCTACGACGATATTCAATAACTTTTTCGGAACAAATATCGTCTTTATAATTTTTTTATTCTCAAGATATTTTTTGATTTTATCGTCGGATTTGGCAATTTCCAGAATTTCAATTTCTGCGGCATCAGTTTTAATTTCAATCTGCCCTCTCAATTTACCGTTTATCTGAACCGCTATTATGATTTTTTCCTGAACAAGTTTCTTCTCGTCCCAAACGGGCCATTTTTCTTTCAAAATTGATTCGCTATTTCCGAGTATCCGCCACATTTCTTCGCTGATATGAGGAGCAAACGGAGAAAGTAAAATCACAAGCGTTTTAATGGAATTTTTTAATTGTTGAGATGGAGTTAAATGATGAGCGTTAATTTCATTATAAAATTCCATAATTGCCGCAATAGCTGTGTTGAAATGAAATTCTTTGATGTCCTCGGTAACCTTTTTTATCGTCAGATGTTTTATTCGTTCCAGATTTTCATCAATTGTATGACTTCGGACTTCGGACTTCGGACCTCGGACTATTAAGTTCCACACTTTATTCAAAAATCTAAAACTTCCCCGCACTCCCTCATCGGACCAATCCAAGTCCCTTTCAGGCGGTGAGGCAAAAAGCACGAACAATCTCGCCGTGTCGGCGCCGTATTTTCCGACCATATCGTCAACGGAAACCACATTGCCTTTTGATTTTGACATCTTGAAGCCGTCCTTTATAACCATTCCCTGACAGAGAAGATTTTTGAACGGCTCGCCGCAATCCAAAAGCCCCATGTCACGCAGTGCCTTAGTATAAAATCTTGAATATAAAAGATGCAGAACCGCATGCTCGATTCCGCCTATGTATTGGTCAACGGGCATCCAGTAAGAAATATTTTTTTTGTCAAACGGAAGTTTATTTTGTTTCGGGTCGCAGTATCTCTCAAAATACCATGACGAATCAACAAATGTGTCCATTGTGTCGGTTTCCCGCCGTGCATCTCCTCCACATTTCGGGCATTTACAGTTTACAAAACTTTCTGATTTAGCAAGCGGGTTGCCTTCTCCGGTAAATTGGACATCCGTCGGCAAAACAACCGGCGAATCATTTTCAGGCACAGGAACCGTCCCGCATTTTTTGCAATAAATAATAGGAATAGGAGTTCCCCAGTATCGTTGGCGGGAAATAAGCCAGTCGCGGAGTTTGTAGTGAACAACCCTTTTTCCCAGTTTTTTTTCTTCCACATAGTCGGATATTTTAGAAATTGCATCTTTGGAATCCAGCCCGTTAAACTGTTGCGAATTTACCATTATTCCTTCGTCTACAAATGCCTGCTTTAACTCTCTGCTCTCTGTTCTCTGCTCTCTGCTCTGTATTACTTCTTTTATCGGGATATTATATTTTTTTGCAAACTCAAAATCCCGCTGGTCGTGAGCGGGCACACACATTATTGCACCGGTCCCGTATTCCATCAGAACAAAATTGCTTACATATATCGGAATTTCCTCGTCCGTTAAAGGATTTATCGCGTATTTACCGAGGAAAATCCCTTCCTTTTCCTTGTCTTCAAGCCGGGTGATTCTTTTTTGAACAACGATTTTGTTGATAAACTTTTTTATTTCCGCTTCTTTTTCCGTTCCTTTTATAAGTTCAATGACGAGCGGATGCTCGGCGGCAAAAGCCATAAATGTTACGCCGAAAAGGGTATCGGGGCGGGTCGTGAAAATTTCGATTTTTTGAGCGGAATTTTTTACCGGGAAAATCACAGAAAGCCCCTCGGATTTGCCAATCCAATTTTTTTGCATTATTCTGACTCTTTCGGGCCAGCCGGTTAATTTATTTAAATCTGCAAGAAGTTCTTCCGCATAATCCGTGATTTTATAAAACCACTGTTCAAGATTTTTTACTTCAACTTCCGATTCACACCGCCAGCATTTTCCGTCAATAACCTGTTCGTTTGCTAAAACCGTTTCACATTTCGGACAGAAATTTGTCGGAGCAAGTTTTTTGTATGCCAAGCCCTTCTCGTAAAATTTCGTGAACACCCACTGATTCCATTTGTAATATTCAGGTTTGGATGTAATGACAAGACGGTCCCAATCATATGAAAGTCCCAGTTTTTTCTGCTGCTCCGTCATCGTTTTGATACATTCATCCGTCCATTTATCCGGATGGATTTTGTTTTTTATAGCGGCGTTTTCAGCAGGCAGTCCGAAGGCGTCGTAACCCATAGGATATAAAAGATTGCGGCCGTTCATTCTTAAAAATCTTGCAAAAGTGTCGCCGATGACATAATTTCTGGCGTGTCCCATGTGGAGTTTTCCCGACGGATACGGAAACATCTCAAGCAGATAAAACTTTTTTTTGTCAGAAATCTCTGTCGACTTAAAAAGTTTATTATCTTCCCAGTATTTCTGCCACTTCTTTTCTATGGATTTGAAATCGTAAGACATAAATTTAAGTCGTCATTGCGAGGAACGAAGTGACGAAGCAATCTGACACGAAGTGTCATGCTGAACCCTGTGCTGAACTTGTTTCAGTATCGTTTCAGCATCTCAATACGAGACCCTGAAATAAATTCAGGGTGACCTATGCGGGTCAGATTGCCACGAGCCAATAAATTGGCTCTCGCAATGACATCTTTATTGTTTAATTATACTATAATTTCCCAAAAATGGCAATAAAAAAAGCGACTGAAAGAAGTCCCTTTAGGGGCGACCTGTTTTAATAAGCCGCTTTTTTATATAAAAACTTTTTGGTGTCATTGCGAGGTCGCCTATAGCGACCGAAGCAATCTCAAACTCTTTTAATTCCCTCCGTCCCCATTATTTTCATAGTGTCAGATTTGTCACTTTTTTATATCAGGTATAATTCCTAAATTTACAAGAATTTCTCTGATATCTGTGCCAATATTAAAATTAGTATCGCTATGAATAATATCACTAAAAAGTATTTCATTACTGTCTCTTTTAACAATTTTTAATCTATTCGGGTATTGCGCTACAAAAATATAATCTGCTGTTGTTTTACTATAAACTTCAACGATGTCTCCAATCTGTGATACACTCTCACCTTTAACCCCCGAACCAGTTACTGCCCCTAATACGCCTGTGTCAGGATTCCATCCGGTTTGCTTAATGTTTGCTTTGGTTGTTTGAGTTATCATTGCTGGTCTTTCGATAACTTTAACTCTATTATTTATCAATGCTTGTGTCACTTCGTCAGCAACTTCTAAATCTTTTTTATCCATAGTTGCTGGAATAACTGTAACCACCGGATTTTTAGGAACATCTCTGAGAACAATAAAACGGGTAGTAGCACATCCAAACAGCAAAACTGCAAAAATAAACAACAAAAACTTTTTAATCATAAATCTCCCCTGCCCCAAAACAAAAAGGGGCGCATATTATTTTTGGTTTTAAGGGAAAACCTATAAAATTTCAAAAAAGAACAAACTTTATTTTATTATTTTAATTATTGCTTCTACGACTTCGTTGATTTTTTCTTTTTTAAGATGTCCAATTTTATATAAAATAATACTTTTATCTGCTGTAAATATGCGATTAGGTCTGATATTACTTGACTGTTTCAATTCACCGTTTTCAAAATTATCGTCGGTAAGTATAACAGCATATTTATCTTTTACAGTTTGGCTAGTTATTTGACAGAGAATTACATCATCACCGTCTAATTCCGTAATAACAAGAGCGGGTCTTCTTTTAGATTCAGCTAAATCAGAAAAAGGAAATGGCACAACAACTATGTCACCTTTTATAAATTTTCCCATGCTTTGTTCTCTTCAGATTTTAGCCAGTCCTTTTTTAGCGAAGTTACACTCAAAATAGCAGTGTCCTTTTGTTTTTTATTTTTGATTTTTGATTTTAAGAAACGAATAAAATCCAATGCTTCATCAATCAAAGGTTCAGGTATTCGGTTAATCTCGTTTAATAATAGTTCTTTTCTGTTCATATTTTTTATCCCCTGTTTTATTTAGGTTCTGTAATTCAGCCACAGAATTTCACAGAACTTCACTGAAAGTTAAAGAATTAATCTCTTTAATTCAC
>PEVQ01000249.1 GCA_002780205.1 Elusimicrobia bacterium CG06_land_8_20_14_3_00_38_11 | reverse complement strand
CCCCCTCTTTAATTCTCCCCATTAAAAAGGGGGAGATATAGCGGGGGTTGACCTCGTAACTCAAACACAACTGAGTTACGGGGTTGACAAAAATTTTTACTTTTAGTAAAGTCTCTCTGATGAGATTGACAAGGAAACAGAGAGAAAATGTGGCAAAAGTTTTCTTAAACTTAAGCCAGGCAATTTTTATTGCACTTATCATCGGGAAATTCGCAACGCCCGAAAATATATCCATAAACTCTTTAATCTGGGGAATTACCGGTTTCTTTTTATTTTTAACAATAGGAACATTACTGGATAAGGGGGCATAAAAATGGATCAACTCTCCATTATTTTTCTTGCTGGAATAATTGCTGCTCTGATTTTTGGAGCGATTGCTCTTCATCAGGACAGAAAAGAAAAACAGCATCCTGTTAAATAAAAAAAGAACATCCTTAATTCTTTTCAGCGGCTGATGTATAAGTCCGTTCAGATAAGTTTTTAGCCCTGTAAGATTTCTCCTACGCCTCGGCGCACTTTCAGCTGCGGTCAAAATGGCATTGCTGTGTGTAAGATTTCTCCTTACAGTCGAAATGACAGCGCTGAATAAAAGGGGGACATCCTTAATTCTTTTCAGCGGCTGATGTATAAGTCCGTTTAGATAAGTTTTTAGCCCTGTAAGATTTCTCCTTTCAGTCGAAATGACAGTGCTGAATAAAAGGGGGACGTCCTTAATTCTTTTCAGCGGCTGATGTATAAGTCCGTTTAGATAAGTTTTTAGCCCTGTAAGATTTCTCCTTTCAGTCGAAATGACAGCGCCGAAGTCGGCTGACGCCGCTTCAAACTGCCTTGTTCTGCTCTCGGCTGATTTATTCATATTTCAAAACCCCATCTTTCCGGTTTTTCTGCCTGAGGCGGATTTCGCTTCGCTCAACTTCGGCGGCAGAGCCAGCATCTTTTTCAGCGTCACAAATATAATCTCAATCCTTTTGTCGTGTTCGCCGTATTTTCTTTCCAGCGATTCAACTTTTCTCAATAACTCGCTGTGACTGAGAGCCAACTGTTTTAATTTTGAAAAAACCCGCATAATGCTGATATTCACCATTATTGCTCTTTTGCTATTTAATACCGATGAAAGCATCGCCACGCCCTGCTCTGTAAAGACCAACGGCAGTTTTCGTGTTCCTCCCCATCTTGATGTGCCAAAATGGCATATCAAGTTTCGCTGTTCATCTTCTGTTAACTGAAACATGAAATCTGTCGGGAACCTCTCAATGTTCCGTCTCACTTGCCGAGTTAATTGACTGGTAGCCACCCCATAAAGTTTTGCCAGATCACGGTCAAGCATTACCTTTTGCTCCCGTATGAGAAATATTTTCTCAGCGATAATTTCTACCGGCACTAAATCAGACATTCAGTTTGCCCTCCTCCACACTCTCTCCCCGCGGAAAAAGGGGACGCCTGCCTGCCGAACAGGCAGGAAGCCCTGCGGCTACCCTTTGCATATTTTTCAAAATATTCATAATTCTCTCTTTCATTAAAACCTCAGAAGCCAGTTATACGCCCTTCGCGCAAGGTAGGCGAAATGTTCCGCCGACCTCACCCTGCAGAGATTTCTCAAAAACACAGCCGGCCGCCCATAGAAAGACAGAAAGGCCTTCCTCTTCAATGAAAGCAGTTTCTTTCTGGAAATACCCGGAGGCGAATAAGGAATAATAGGGACGGAGGTAATTTTTTTCCAAAAATTACCGATTATTCCTATTATTTTTTTCATTTTCAAAACCCCATCTTCCTCTGCGGCGGCACCGGCACGCCACGGCGCACTTTCAGCTTCGGCTCCAGCAACTGGTTTCCAATGGGGACGGTTCCTAATTCTTTTCAAATCCACATTCACCCCGTTAGAAGTTTCTGAATTTATGTCCATATCCTTCTTTCTATGTCCACCAACCATATTTGTTAAACT
>PEVQ01000180.1 GCA_002780205.1 Elusimicrobia bacterium CG06_land_8_20_14_3_00_38_11 | reverse complement strand
AGAGATTCCGTGTCAAGCACGGAATGACAACAAGGGGATTGCCACGAGCCGATAAGCCGGCTCTCGCAATAACATCAATAAAATTTTTTCTGCTCATTTCAATTTTAGCATAACACAAAATGCGCATTCTGTCAAGTACTTTTTTTATATTCTTTTCTAAAATATTCAACCGTTTTTTTCATTCCGTCTTCAAAATTAATTAACGGTTTATAGCCCAGAAACTTTTTTGCGAGAGTTACATCTGCGAGTGTGTGCCTTACATCTCCCGCGCGCTTTGGTTTATAAATAAATCTCGGCTTGATTTTTAAGATTTTTGAGACGGTATGTGCAATCTCCAGAATAGAATGATTGTCATTACAGGCAACATTAAAAACTTTTCCGGATATATTTTTTGCGGTCAGCGCCAAAATGTTTGCACTTACCACATTGTCAATATATGTGAAATCACGGGATTGTTTGCCGTCGCTGTGAACTTCAAACGGTTTATTTTTTAAACCAGCATAAATAAAGAGCGGAACCACAACCGCATATTTTGACTCGGGGTCCTGGCGGGGCCCGAAAACATTGAAATACCGCAACGAAACAGTTTCAAGTTGGAATGTTTTTGAAAATGTATAGCAGTAATACTCGCCCGTCAATTTTGAGACGGCATATGGGGAAATCGGCTGGGGTTTTTGCGATTCTTCTTTCGGAAGTTCTTTCGTATCGCCATATGCCGACGAAGATGAGGCATAAATAAATCTTTTGACTTTCGCGTTTTTTGCCGCAATCAAAAGATTGAGCGTTCCTGTTATATTTACATCATTTGTTGAAACGGGGTCGTCTATGGAACGCGGAACAGAACGCAAAGCCGCTTCGTGAAAAACAAAACTGACGCCTTTCATTGTTTTTTCAACCAGTTTTTTATCTCTGATGTCGCCTTTGACAAGTTCAATTTTACCCAGGATATGTTTTATATTTTCTATCCTGCCCGTGCAGAAATTATCAATTATGCGAACTCTGTAATTTCTTTTCAAAAGTTCGTCAACGATATTTGAGCCGATAAACCCCGCACCGCCTGTAACCAAAACTAAATCTTTTTTTGAAACCATTTTATAGTCCTTTCAAGTCCTTCTTCAGCGGATATTAGCGGATACCACTTTAACAATTTTTTCGCTCTTGAAATATCCGGCTGCCGAACTTTGGGGTCATCTACGGGAAGTTTTTCAAAAATTATTTTACTTTTTGAACCGGTTAATTTCAATATTATTTTTGCAAATTCCAGAATTGAATATTCATCGGGATTCCCGATATTCACTGGCTCATTAACCGTAGATTTTAAAAGTTTTATTATACCGTTCACCATATCCAGTACATAACAAAAACTTCTGGTTTGCAAGCCAGTTCCATAAACAGTTAGCGGCACTCCTTTTAATGCCTGATATATAAAATTAGGAACTACCCTTCCGTCGTTAAGCCGCATCCTCTCGCCGAAAGTATTGAATATTCTTATGATTTTCGTGTCAATTTTGTGAACCCTGTGATACGCCATAGTGAGCGCTTCCGCAAATCTTTTCGCTTCGTCGTAAACACCGCGGGGACCAATCGGGTTGACATTGCCCCAATAATTTTCTTTTTGAGGATGAACAAGCGGGTCGCCGTAGACCTCCGATGTTGATGCAATAAGAAACTTCGCTTTTTTTTCTCTCGCAAGACCGAGGGCATTGTGGGTGCCGAGCGAACCCACTTTTAATGTTTGTATCGGTAATTTGATGTAATCAATAGGCGATGCCGGCGATGCGAAATGTAAAATTGCATCAACAGAACCTGTAATTTTTATATGTTTTGTGACATCATGATTTATAAATTTGAATTTTTTTTCTTTGATAAGATGCGCTATATTTTTTAATGAGCCGGTAAGAAGATTGTCCATACAGACAACATAATGCCCGTCGGCAATAAACCTGTCGCACAAATGACTGCCGATGAATCCGGCACCACCGGTTATCAAAATTTTCATCTGCCAATTCCTTTATAGATAAATCCGAGTTTTTCCATTTGTTTTGGCTCAAAAATATTTCTGCCGTCAATAATTATCGGATGTCTTAGAAGTTTTTTTATTTTTTTCAAATCAACTTTTTTTATCTCATCCCACTCCGTCAAAATTGCAAGGCAATCGGCATCTTTTGCAACTTCATATGGATTTTTACAATATACGATATTTTTCAGAACATCTTTCGCTTTTTCCGTTGCTTCCGGGTCAAACGCCTTTATTTTTGCACCTTCGTTTTGAAGCGTTTTTATTATATCTATAGACGGTGCGAATCTCATATCGTCGGTGTTCGGCTTGAATGCCAAACCCAATATACCGATGGTTTTGCCTTTAATAACCCACAGAGCATCTTCAATTTTTTTAATAAAAATCCGTTTTTGATATTCGTTTATTTCCCGGACATTTTTCAACAAATCAAACTGGTAGCCCAATTTTTCTGAAATCCACAGGAATGCTTCCAGATCCTTGGGAAAACAAAAACCGCCGAAGCCGATGCCGGAATGAAGAAAAGCACTGCCGATTCTTTTGTCCAATCCCATACCCTCGGCAACTTTTTCCACATCTGCGCCGCAGCGTTCGCATATATTTGCAACTGCATTTATGAAAGAAATTTTTGCAGCAAGAAAAGAATTGGAGGCATGCTTGATAATTTCTGCGCTTTTTATATCGGTAACAAGAATTTTTGTATTAAGCGGTTTGTAAATCTCTCTTAAAATATTTTCCGCTTTTTTTGACGAAACACCAATAACCACCCTGTCGGGATTAAATGTATCATAAACAGCGGAACCCTCTCTTAAAAATTCCGGATTTGACGCTACATCAAAGGGAATATTTTTTTTCAGATTCCTTTTGATTGTCATCTCAACCTTTTCACCGGTTTCAACAGGAACGGTTGATTTGTCGACAATAAGTTTGTATCCGTCCATACTTTTCGCGATTTCCGACGCCACATTTTCAATATATGATAAATCGGCTGAACCATCCTCGCGGGGCGGGGTTCCGACGCTGATAAAAATTACATCTGATTTTTTAACGGCTTCTTTTATGTCTGTTGAGAATGACAGGCGTTTATTTTGAACATTTTTTTTCAGAATTTCTTCAAGGCCCGGCTCATAAATCGGAATTTTACGATTTTTTTTCAAAAGAGCAATTTTTGCCTTGTCGTTATCAACGCAAATAACGCTATGCCCTATTTCGGCAAAACACACGCCCGTTGTAAGCCCGACATAACCTGTTCCGATGACCGATATTTTCATTATTCCTCCGAAACGCTGATTGCCGCTGATAATGTCATGCTGAATTTATTTCAGCATCTCTTTAGACCCTGAAACAAGTTCAGGGTGACACTTCGTGTCATCTGCGGTCATCTGCGTCTTCCAGATAATCCGACAATGCTTCTTGCCAGTTTCTCAATGGCTCAAATCCATTCAATTCCCAAAAAAAATTTTTAAGTTGTGAATTTTTCGGTCTTTTTGCTGGTCTGTTCAATTTTTCTGTTATTATTGGTGTAATTTTGACTTCGGACTTCGGACTTTGGACTAATTTAACTATTTCTTTTGCAAACTCATACCAACTGCAACTTCCAGAATTTGTAATATGATATGTTCCATAAAGACCGGTGAGAAGTGAGAAGTGAGAAGTGAGAAGTAATTTGATGGCTTCGGCTAAATCTCTTGTGTATGTCGGTGAACCTACCTGGTCATTTACTATTTTTATTTCTTTTTGTTCTTTTGTTAAATTCAAAATTGTTTTCACAAAATTTTTACCGTTTTTCCCGAAAAGCCACGAAGAACGCACAATAAAAAATTTGTTCAGTAATTGCTGAACAATAAGTTCGCCGTAATATTTTGATTTTCCGTAGACGGAAAGTGGATTGGCTTTATCAAATTCGATATACGGTTCTTTTTTCTCGCCGTCAAAAACATAGTCGGTGGAAATATAAATCATCGCAGCATCAAATCGCTGACAGGCAAGCGCAACATTTCTTGTGCCTATAATATTTAACCTATATGCGTCCCCCGGATTTTTTTCCGCACCGTCAACATTGGTCCAAGCGGCAGTATGAATTACGATTTCCGGATTGATTTTTGTTATTGTCTTGTATGTTTTTTCGAAATTCGTAATATCGCAAATTTGAAAATTTGGCACTTGAAATGTCGGCTCGTTTATGTCCAAACAAAAAAGTTCTTCGTTTTCTAAAACTCTGCATAAATCGTATCCAAGCATCCCGCAACCAGTAATTAAAATTTTCATTGTTTTATTTTTTAACCACAGATTTCGCAGATTTTCACAAGAAATGTCATGCTGAATTTATTTCAGCATCTATAGACCCCGAAACAAGTTCGGGGTGACACGGAGTTTACCCCGATGTATTTCGGGGTGTCATCTGTGTTAATCTTATGTAATCTCGTGGTTTCACTGTTTCTTCGTAATATCTTTTATAATTTTTCCCTTTAGCGGCTTCCACCACTTTTCATTATTTTTATACCAGATGATTGTTTCTTTTAAGCCCTGTTCAAATGTGTGTAACGGATGCCAGCCGAGTTCTTTTTTTATTTTTGAAAAATCAATCGCATACCTGAAATCGTGGCCTTTTCTGTCCGCTACAAACTCCATCATCTCGGAACCGCAACCGAATTCTTTTAATATCATTTTTGTTATATCCAGATTTTTTATTTCCGTATTCCCGCCGAGGCAATATGTTTCTCCGATTTTTCCTTTGTGAAGAATTAAATCAACACCTTCGTTGTGGTCGTCAACATGAATCCAGTCGCGGATGTTTTGTCCCTTTCCATAAACGGGAACTTTTTTGCCTTCTATAAGATTTGTAATAAACAGCGGGATAAGTTTTTCCGGAAATTGATATGGTCCGTAATTATTTGAACAATTTGATATTGTCACAGGCAAATTATAAGTATGAAAATACGCTCTTACAAGATGGTCAGAAGAGGCCTTTGATGCAGAGTAAGGCGAGCGCGGATTGTATGGTGTTTTTTCAGAAAATTTACCTTTGGGACCAAGTTCGCCGAATACTTCGTCGGTTGAAATATGATGGAATCTTTTTTTACCGCACCTTAAAGCAGCATCCAACAAAATCTGAGTGCCGACAACATTTGTCCTCACAAAATCTTCTGCATGAATAATACTTCTGTCAACATGACTTTCCGCCGCAAAATGAACAACGGCATCAACCTTTTTCATCAGAGAATTGACAAGTTTCTTATCGCAGATATCACCTTTGACAAATTTGTATCTCGGACTATTTTCAACCGATGAAAGATTTTCTTTGTTTCCTGCGTAAGTCAATTTATCTAAATTTACAATTTTATAGTCCGGATATTTTTTTAGAATGTAAAGTATGAAATTACTTCCTATAAACCCAGCCCCTCCCGTAACAAGTATTCTCATAAATAATTTTTTAAGTTCAATTTATTCGTTCGCCGTATGCCAATTAAAACCTATTTTCGGATCGTCCCAAGATATGCGATACTCATCAAGATGAGCGGGTTTATACGACTCAGTTGTAATGTATGTTATTACTGCCGGGGAATTGCCAAGCACTCTGTAACCGTGCGCGACGCCAGCAGGTATATAAAGATAAATCAGATTATTTTCACCCATATAAAAAACATCCGTTTCGCCTTCCGTTTTTGAACCATTTCTTAAATCATAAAGCACAACCTGCGCATTACCGACGGGGAAAAACCATATATCATCCTGTATTTTATGATAATGAAACGCCTTTATTACGCCCGGATACGATAAAGATATGGAATACTGTCCGAATTTTTTCAGGATATTATCATCATCCCGCAGAACTTCCATAAAAAATCCTCTATCATCAGCATGTTTGACAAGTTTTTTTATTTTTACACCGTCTATCATATAACCTCCACCCGTGATGAATCACCGACCATAATTCTGTATGCCTGCGGTTTTTTTTCGGATTTTACTATTTCAACATTTTGCCCGATTAAGGAATCCGCAATTCTTTTGACATCTTTTACTTTTGAGTTTTCTAAAATTATGGAATGTTCTATTTCGCTGTTTTCTATGACGGTATTAAAATAAACTGATGTGAATGGTCCAATATAGGAATTGATAATTTTGCAATTTTCACCGATGATAACAGGCCCTCTGAGCGTGGAATTTTTTATTTCGGCATTTTTTTGAATCACAACTTTTCCCTCAATTTTTGAATTTTCTATTATACCTAAATTTTCGGGTTTAAGCGTATCCAAGATAATTCTGTTCGCCTCAAGCATATCATCTAATTTTCCCGTATCCTTCCACCAACCGTTGATGATGTGCGGAATGACTGTGAATTTTTTTTCAACAAGATATTGTATCGCGTCCGTAATTTCAAGTTCCCCGCGCCATGACGGTTTTATATTATTTACCGCTTCAAAGATATTTTTGTCAAACATATAAACGCCGACCAGCGCCAAATCACTTTTCGGCTGTTTGGGTTTTTCAACCAATTTTACGATTTTTCTGTCTTTGAGTTCCGCCACGCCGAATTGCTGCGGGTTTGGAACTTTTGCTAGAAGAATCTGCGCGTTCGGTTTTTTTTTTCTGAATTCGTCAACGAAGGATTTGATGCCGTCCCTGATTAAATTGTCGCCGAGATACATCACAAAATCATCATCTGAAAGATATCTTTGCGCTATTTTCACGGCGTGGGCTAACCCCAGCGGCGATTCTTGTTCAATATAGGTTACCTTTATTCCAAACTTACTTCCGTCACCCACAGCATTTTTTATCTCGTTTTTGGTGTCACCGACGATAATTCCGACATCTTTTATGCCGCTAGCCGCAATCGCTTCAAGTCCATAAAAAAGTATCGGTTTATTCGCAACAGGCACAAGTTGTTTCGCCGAAGTATGCGTTATAGGTCTTAAGCGAGTTCCCTTGCCGCCTGATAATACAAGTGCTTTCATAATAACACCAATTAAAAATTAAAAGTTAAAAATTAAAAATGCTTTTGACCACAATTTTACATTTTACATTTTACATTTTTAATTGCCCCTTATATCCTTTCTCTCCAATAGTTTAATGTATCTTCCAATGTTTTTTCAAACGGAATTTCAGGTTTCCAGCCGGTTTTTTTCATAAACTTTGTACCGTCACCCAATAGAATCTGGACATCAGAGGGTCTCATTCTACCGGGTTCCTGTTTAACCTCAACCTTTATTTTTGAAAGCGACAGAAGATAATTTAGCATATCTTTTATTTTCCAGTTACGGCCGGAGCAGATATTATAAACCTCGCCGGCAGCACATTTTTCCGTCGCAAGCCAGTATGCGCGGACAATATCCCGTACATCCGTATAATCGCGACGGGCATCAAGATTGCCTACATATAACACCGGCGGTTTTTTCTTTTTTTCTATCTCCGCTATCTGCTTTGCAAAATTACTTGTTACAAAAACATCGCCGCGGCGAGGACCCTCATGATTAAATGCGCGAGTTCTTACTATATTTAAGTTGTGACTCTGGTGATACTGATACCCCAACAAATCCTGAGCAACTTTTGAAACTCCGTAAGGCGATAACGGGCGTAGGGGATTCGTTTCTTTTATCGGCACCTCATTTTCATAAACCATTCCGTATTCTTCCGACGAGCAGGCAATCTGGATCCAAGGATTTATTTTTAATTCTTTTACCGCTTCAAAAATGTTTAATTCGCCGATAACATTTGTTGTAATTGTTTCCGAAGGGGCATTCCAAGATGTCGGAACAAACGATTGGGCGGCAAGATGGAAAATTTTTTCAGGCATTACGCTTTCAATTGCCTTTTTTACCGAGTGATAATCTTTGATATCGCATTCGTGAAGAACAATTTTATCCTTAAAACCATCTATGTTTTCCGTCTTGCTTCTCCATCTGTCAATTCCATGAACTTCATACTTTTTTGAGAGCAAAAACTCCGCCAGATGACTTCCCGCAAAACCTGTAATACCCGTTATTAAAACTTTCATTTGTTAAACCCTCCTAAGATAAACGGTTCTGTAATTCAGCCACAGAATTTCACAGAACTTCACTGAAAGTTAAAAAATTAATCTCTTTAATTCACTCTTTGTATAAAAATTCTGTGTTTTTCTG
>PEVQ01000253.1 GCA_002780205.1 Elusimicrobia bacterium CG06_land_8_20_14_3_00_38_11 | reverse complement strand
TTTTGCGTTACAGAACCACTGTTTTATACAGCTTCTCTCGGCTTATTTTCTATTCGTCTTAATTTAAGATTATGTTTTTTGATTAACTCTTCTGAAGATTTATGAATCTCATTTAAAAATTCCTTATCAGACAATCCTTTTCTTTCCTCATATATTTTTTCCCGTATCTCATGAATTTCTCTCATTGCCTTTGGTTCTCTCATAATTCAATCATCTCCTCTGGTGAACAAATTTCTATTCCATTGTATCTTAGTAACTTACTTATCGCATTGACCTCTACCCTTGTTTTTACCTTCACGATATGCTGAAAATTCCAACTGATTAAGATATCCAAATTATTCACCACAGCCACACTTATATGCAGAGCATCATCTATATATCTTTCAGGAATTACTCTTTCTTCAATAAGTTTTTGAGCCATATCTTTTACTTCTTGGTCAACTGATAAAAGCATGGGATTATATTTCTCAATCAATTTTAGTAACTGTCCTTTTTTAGGTTCCGGTGCTTTATTAATTTCATCTACTACTATTTCTGAAATATATATTTCCATCCCTTCATCTTCTATTCTCTGAAATAGTCTCTCCGTCAGCTCCTTTTTTTCCGGAGAATCATCAGCAAATACAAAATTAAATAACGAGGTTTCTAAATAATATTTTATCTTTCGCATCGTCATCGTACGATTTTATTATATTTTTTTATAGCAAAAAGTCAATAGAAAAATATTTGGTGAAAAAACATTCGAGATAACGAAAAAAACCATATCAATTGCTTCCTTAAATCAATTAGGAAAAAAGGGGACGCTTCTAATTAAAGAGATAGATTCCGTGTCAAGCACGGAATGACAGCAGGAAAGGGAAAAGGGGACAGGTACAATATTTACTCAAATATGCTGAAAAAAGGAAAAAAGGGGACGCTTCTAATTAGAGAGATAGATTCCGTGTCAAGCACGGAATGACACTTTTGGGAAAAAATTGGGACGGAGGAAAATAAATATGAGATTGCCACGGCAGGGTTTATTCGGCACATTTTCAAAAAGCGAGATTGTTTCGCGGAGTTTATCCCGCTATCAACGGGGCTCACAATGACAAAATGTGCGGAACCCTCGCAATGACAGAGTAAGCAGTAAAAATCGGAACGAAAATTTAAGTAAGTTTTTTGAATTCTTCAACGGTTAAATTTGCAGTCCGGAGGACTGATTTTAATGTTTTACGGTCAACTTCATAATGATTGGGGACGGTTACCGGCGAGCGGGTTGGATGGTAGAGTCGGATATGACTTCCCCTTTGTTTTCTCACAAAATTCATATAGCAACAGCAATTTCGGCTATGCGTGTTCTATCTTTTGGAATTTCCTTTTTATCCTCTTTGTAACATTCAAAACAGAGTTCAATCGCTTCTTTAATGTTTTTCTTTGCTTCTTGAAGTGTTTTACCTTGAGAAACACATCCGGGAATTGCAGGGCATTCGGCAACAATATAACCGTCATCTCCTTTGATAAAAAAAGCCTTGTAATTCATATAAAGCATAATATCACCTCCGTAAAAAGTATAACACAAAAAAACAAAATTGTCAAGAAAATTATTCTTATTACTTGCTACTTACTATTTACTACTTGCTACTTACTGTTTCTCCGGCGAGTTAGGCGTCGGTCTCGGCTATCCTTATCTTGGCGTGAAATATAATTTTTCTGAACGGATTGCTTCAGAAATAAGATGGGCTACAGGCGAAGGAATAAATGTTTATGCGGGACGGGGCTACTGGAATTTTTATTCGGGAAAAAAATTGACTGCCTTTACAGGATTAGAGGGTGGATATATTAAGTTTGATACGCTTGATACAAAAGGCACTGGCTACGAAGGTGCTGCATTT
>PEVQ01000021.1 GCA_002780205.1 Elusimicrobia bacterium CG06_land_8_20_14_3_00_38_11 | reverse complement strand
TTTATCAACTTAAAAATATCTTTCTGAAATACTTTATGGTCTTTATCGTCAATAATCAGTTTTGGTACTTCCATTTTCATTGTGGAATAAGCCCGCGGCGCCCATTCTCTCAAATAAGAAACCTGATGCCCTAATGTGCTGTCTACTTTATCCATAGCAAGCATTAAACTTGTGAGCAAGACGGATTTTTCTATTTCATTTTTTGCGATATTTTCTATTTCTTCACGTATGGCATCCAATTTCATCGTGTTATGTATCTGCCAAATTCTTTTTTTTCCATCTCCCTGTACAGAACTTCCACCGTTGGGTTTACCGCCGTAATTTTCAGAAAACCAGCCGTATTTACCTTTTAATTTGTTAAGATGCGAAATTATTGGCAGATAATAACTTGGCGGTTTCCGATTTATAAGATAACATTCAGCAAAGACCTTTGACCAGGTTGATGCATCGTTAGAAAAAACGGTATAGCCGTCCTTTTTTAATGCCTGTGAAACCCGCGTGGTGCCGGAAAAACCGTCCAGGACAGTTTTAACATTAAGAGTTTTTATCAATTCCAAAATATACGGAATTATCAATTTTTTTGAGCCGGTATATTTTATGCCTTCTGTTTCCATATAATAATTTGTTAAGAGTTGCCGTTTAATTGACGGAGTAAATCTAGTATTTTTTCATGTTTTTCTCTCGGTGAAACAAGAATTTTGGATACCAATTTAATCAGCGGTTCGTTTATTTCATATGTTCCGTTTAATATTTCATTAAAAAATGGGGATGCATTTTCGGTATGCGTCCACATTCCGCGTTGTAATGCGTTTGCACCGGCGCCTCCGTATCTTACTTCAAAAATATATTGTTCATCAGTAGCAAAGAATTTATAAACAGGAAACGTTTCTCTGTCTTTTCCATATTTTCTTGGTGGGAAATACTTTATTTTACTAACCGAATTGTATGCTTTTTCAAGGTCAAATAAAATAATTTTGAAAGTTTTATTTTTTTCGTCATAAATAAGCGGAAGAACATTAACTTTGCTGAAATCAAAAAAACAGGGATTTTTAAGTATGTCTTTTATCCCCTGTGAATTTGTAATTTCACTCTTACCGACAATTCCGGTTAAACATGAAAACATAGAGCCGGTTTTATTCGTAGATAATTGTAATGGGCCTACGCCATATGTTTTTATGCTTATAGGAAAAGTTGCACCGGTAAGTTTATTGGTTACGCTTATATCTTCTTCAAATTTTTTTGCCCGGAATTTCTCTTTTCCTGTATGTATAGCCGAATAATCTTTAACGAATTCGTTTATGTATTCCGTCAGAGCGATTTCGGCAAGGTCGCCGTGTGTTTTGTTACCGATAACTCTCATAGAAAAAACATTTCCCAAAACACTGTGAATGACCGGTTTCGTTCCCCTAAAACTTTCCCTGAATTTTAATAAAAAATCTTCAAAAATAGACATTATTATTTTTTACAATTTTATCGGTTTTAACAGCGGGAACAGTATGACGTCTTTGATGGATTCCTGCCGGGTTAGAAGAATTACGAGACGGTCAATTCCTATCCCAAGTCCACCGGTGGGCGGCATCCCGTATTCAAGTGCCTTAACATAATCATCGTCTAAAAATTCCGCCTCGTCGTCTCCCTTTTCCCGTTCTTTCACCTGCTCTTCAAATCTTTTTTTCTGTTCAACGGGGTCGTTTAATTCGGAATATGCGTTTGCAAGTTCTTCGCCTGCGATATACAGTTCAAACCGCTCTGCGATTTCCGGTCGTTCAAATTTTGATTTCGCCAGCGGACATAGAAATTTTGGCCAATCAACGACGAATGTCGGCTCTGTTAGTTTTGGTTTTATCAATTTGTCAAACAGATGGTCAAATATTTTTCTCGTTGGAATTTTTTGATAATTTTCCACTTCAAATTGCTGTCCCAATTTTTTTAATTTTTCTTCGGAAAAAACATCAGGAAAATTTATTCCCGCTTCCGTAAATGCCGTTTCAATTGACAGTCGTTTCCAGTCGCCGAAAAGGTCAATTTTATTCGCGGAGTTTACCCCGATTTTATTATTGGGGCTCACCTCCGACCCTAAAGGGTCGGCTACAAGTCGGGGGCTACTATTTGTTTCGGTAATTTTTGAAACACCGGCAGCCCGCGCCGTTTCCTGAATGATATTTTTGCACAGAACCATCATATCGTTATAGTCGGCATATCCCTGATAAACCTCCAGAATTGTGAACTCGGGATTATGTCTTATTGAAATACCCTCGTTTCTGAAAGTTCTTCCCATTTCATAAACGCGGTCAAGTCCGCCGACGACAAGTCGTTTCAAATAAAGTTCCGGCGCAACTCTTAAATATAAATCCATATCAAGTGCATTGTGGTGTGTGATGAACGGTTTTGCGGCAGCCCCGCCCGGAATTGACTGCATCATCGGTGTTTCTACTTCAACAAAACCGTTGCCGTCAAGATAGTTCCTAATTGAGGAAATGATTTTTGCGCGTTTTTTGAATATTTCTGCGACTTCACTGTTAGAAATTAAATCCAGATAACGCTGACGGTATCGCGTTTCCACATCTTTTAAGCCGTGCCATTTTTCAGGCAGTCCCCGCAATGATTTTGACAAGAGTTGAAATTTTGCTACTCGGATTGTTGTTTCGCCAGTGTGCGTCTTAAAAACGGTCCCTTCAACGCCGATGAAATCGCCGATGTCAAAAAGTTCAAATATCTTATAGCTTTCATCGCCGACCAAATCCTGTTTTATATAAAGTTGTATTTTTCCGGTTGAGTCCTGTATTGTTAAAAATGCCGCCTTTCCCATTTTCCGCATTGTCAAAATGCGCCCACCGATAGAAATATTCCCGCCGGGCATTTCGTTAAGAATTTTTTCGGCGGTAGATGTTGCAAGAAATTTAGTCGGATAGGGATTTATTCCTTTACTTTTAATCTGCGATATTTTTTCAAGCCGCTGGTCAAAAATTTCCTGTTCAGACATTTAGTACCTCTTTTACTTTCTCTCTCAAAATTTTCGGGTCAAACGGTTTTTCAATGAAAGCGACTATATTTTTTTCAAATTGAAACATATCCTGCATTCCGCCCTTTGCGGTAAGAACAATGGTCGGTATGTTTGCGGTTTTTTCATCCGCCTGAAGTTGTTTCTGCACGGTGTATCCGTCAATTTTCGGAAGCATTATATCAAGCAAAATTAAATCCGGCCTGGCTGCCGTAACCTGTTTTAACGCCTCTTCACCGTCAAACGCGACGGCGGTTGTATAACCATCTTTCTCAAGCAGAAATTTTAACAAATCAACCACAGACGGTTCATCTTCAACGATAAGTACGGTTTTATTAGCCATATTTTTGTAGTTTTTTATCTAACGCTATCTCTTAAAGTATAATAAATATTTTTGATTTTGTCAAGGTGTTTTTTTGGTTTTTTGGGAGAGATAGGCATGAATGAATTTGTCAATGTCGCCGTCCATAATTTTCTGGACATTTCCGGTTTCAAATCCGGTTCTGTGGTCTTTTACCATCTGATACGGCATAAAAACATAACTTCTAATCTGGCTGCCCCATGCTATTGAGCCCTTTTCGTCATAATGTTTTTCCACTTTTGCGCGTTTTTTCTCCTGTTCAAGTTCATAAAGTTTTGCTTTTAACAGTTTCATCGCGGTGACTTTGTTCTTAAACTGGGAGCGTTCGTTTTGTGATTGCACCACGATACCAGTGGGATTATGGGTGATGCGAACTGCCGAGTCGGTTTTCTGAAGATACTGTCCGCCGTGACCCCCCGCCCGATAAGTGTCAATACGCAGGTCGCTTTCATCAATTTTTATTTCAATGTTGTCGTCAATTTCAGGAATTACATCAACGGACGCAAATGATGTGTGTCTTCTTTTGTTGGCGTCAAACGGCGAAATTCTGACCAGACGATGGACGCCAATTTCCGATTTAAGATAACCGTAAGCATATTCGCCCTTGACGATAAATGTTATTGATTTTATTCCTGCTTCGTCGCCGGCAAGTGAATCAACAATTTCTATTTTGAAATTTTTTCTTTCCGCCCACCGCAAATATAGACGCAAAAGCATGTCAGCCCAGTCGCACGCTTCGGTCCCGCCGGCTCCGGAATGAATGGAAACAATCGCGCCGTTTTTGTCAAACTCGCCGGAAAGTTTCAACTGCAAATCCATTTCCGAGATTTTGTCCTCTATTTTTTCAAGCATTCTTGAAATATCGGGATACATTGTTTCATCGTTTTCCGTCTCTAAAATGGAAAGCAATTCAGAGGTCTCGGCAAGTTCTTTTATGATACTTTGATATTTTGTGATTTGTGATTTTAGCGAGTTAAGGTGTTGCATTGTTTTCTGGGCTTCGGCGGGATTGTTCCAAAAATTTTTAGCGGCTGCAGTTTTTTCAATTTCGGTTATCTCTTTTGTTTTGTTTTCTATGTCAAAGATACCTCCCGAGTTCGTCGGTTCTTTGCAATAATTTTCTTGTTTTTTCTTTTAGTTCAGGTAGCATATAATACCTTTATTTTTTTGCCCTTTTAATCGTGGAGCGAGCAAGAAATTTTTGAAGAGATTCAATCGACGAAGTCGTTGTGAGTGTTAGCGACACAATCTGACATCAAAGATGTCATGCTGAACTCGTTTCAGCATCCCGAAATAAATTCGGGACGGCGTCTATATAGACCCCGGAACAAGTTCGGGGTGACACTTCGTGTCATTTCAACAACTCCGATATGTTTATATTCTTAATGTCGGCGAATTTGTCAAAATCCTCTTCCTTATCGCTGTATTTTTCCCTGATAGTATTTATTTCATTTATACTTGAAAGAAAAACATCCAGAATTTTTTCGTCAAAGTGAGTGCCACTTCCCTCTTTAAGAATGCTTATTACTTTCTCTTCGCAAAATGGTTCTTTGTAACATCTTTTTGATGAGAGTGCGTCATAGACATCCGCCAGCGCGATAATTTTTCCCTCAATCGGGATTTCATTGCCTTTAAGTTTTAATGGGTAGCCGGTGCCGTCGACTTTTTCGTGATGCGTTAAAGCGACAATCCTTGATTTTTTGAGAACATCGGCAGTCGTATCTTTCAAAACCATAGCGCCTATAACAGTGTGCTGTTCCATTACCGTTCTTTCTTCGGGAGTGAGTTTTCCGGGTTTCTGTAAAATTGCGTCGGGAATACCTAATTTCCCGATGTCGTGCATCGGCGCCGCCCAAAAAATAAGTTCGGTTTCTTCCGCAGAGAGTCCCATTTTTTCCGCTATGATTTTAGAATAATGGCTTACCCGTTTTATGTGATTGCCTGTTTCTTTGTCTCTGTATTCCGCGGCGGCACTGAGACGGAAAATTGTGTCAAAATGAGCGCTTTTTAAGTCCTCGGTGAGTTTTGCATTTTGAATTGCAACCGCCGCCTGCGAAGAAAAAGATGTTGTAATTTTTTCATGCTCGTCGGTAAAAGGAACAATTTTACCGTCAGAAAGCGAATTTATAAGTTGGAGTATTCCTATGATGTTGCCGGCGCGGTTAAGCATAGGAATAACGAGCATTGAGACGGTTTTGTAATCGTATTTTTTATCAAGAGTAGGATTGTAGTGAAACTCAAAGTCCTGCGGAATAGTTTGGACATCGTGTATATTTAACGGCCGACAGGTGAGCGCTACGTATCCGGCAATACTTTGTTTTGTTATAGGCATCTCAAAACTTTTGAAAATTTCCCGTGTCTTTTTTTCGCCCCATCTTTTAAAATAGGTATTTGAACGACTGGTCTTAAAAATAAGTTTGTCGCCCTCAACAAGATAAATTGAGCCGCTGTCGGCGGATGTAAGTTTCTGCGCCTCGGATAAAATCATATCCAAAAGTTTATCCAAATCGTGAACGCTGGATAACGCAATGCCGATATTTAGCAATTCTTCAATATTTTTTGTCAACATAGTTAAAGTTTATCAATTTTTTTTCTAAATGTCAAAAGAATTATTGAAATTATTATGCATAGATAGGCAAAAATATCGCCGAATTTGGTATAAAAGGTTAGATAATTTAACGGCTGAATATCATCAGTAAGCGTTGTTGTAATAAAAATTTCTGTCTTTGATTTTACCCTGCCCGATGGGTCAATGAAACCGGAAACGCCTGTATTTGCCGCACGGACAACAAACCGCCTGTTTTCTACTGCCCTGAAAACATTCATAGTAAAATGTTGATACGGTGCCGATGTTTTTAAGTACCACGCATCGTTTGTTAAGTTAACGATTACTTCCGCACCGTTTTTGACAGATTTTCTTACTTCATTCGGGAAAATTGCTTCAAAACAGATATTTAGACCGAGTTTCCCGGCGGTTGAATTTATAACATTGTGTTTTTCGCCGGATGAAAATTCTCCGATTTCATTGACAACTTTTATAAATTTACTTAAAAAATTTCTTAACAGAATATATTCGCCGAACGGGACAAGATGAACTTTTGAGTATTCATCTGTAATTTTACCGTCGGAAGATACCAAAAACGCCGAGTTGTAAAATTTACCGTTTTTATAATCAAGCGAGCGAGTGAAATCAAACTTGTTTGAATTTCCGAGCGAGCGATGATAACAAACTTGTTTATAATCGTTTGAAGCGACAAGATGCTGCATTCCGGTTTTTTTGGCGATATCTGAAATCCAACCATATAATTTTTTATCACTTTTCAAAAAACCCGGAACAGATGATTCGGGCCAAACGATTAAGGCAGGGTAGAGGGTAGAAGGTAGACGGTAGAAGGTAGAGACAAGTTCGGAATAAGTGTCAACAATTTCCTGCTCATATTTTTCATTCCATTTTTTGTACTGGTCAATATTGCCCTGAAGGATAGAAACAGTTTTGATGTTCCGATGTTCTGATGTTCCGATGTTTTTGAGTTTGTAAAATCCAAAAATTAAACTGACTGAAATTAGCAATAATGTAAATCCACAATTTTTAATGTTGTCATTCTGCGCGAAGCGAAGAATTCTATCTTTAGATTTGAGACCCTTCGCCTCTGTCTCAGGGTGACACTTCGTGTCATTTTTAATTGCATTAGATATTGTTAAATTCACAAGAATAATTAAGAATGAAACGCCATAAACGCCCGCAAATTCCGAAATCTGTATTATCGGCAGATTATTCCACTGTGAATATCCCAACACTGCCCACGGAAATCCGGTAAATAAATGGGTGCGGATAGATTCAAGAGAAACCCAGAGAAAGGCAGCGAGTAGCGAGTAGCGAATTGTAGCCCCCGACTTTAGTCGGAGGTGAGCGAAGCGAATAAAAAGACAAAAAAGTCCGTAATAAATTGCGAGATAAAAAGAGAGTAAGATTAAAACGGCAATTCCGATTATTTTCGGCTCTCCGGCAGCAGAAAATGTAGGAACAAGCCAGTATAAAATTCCGCAATATGCGGCAAGTCCGGTAATGATTCCGTATAAAAATGATTTTAACGGTTTCTCATTCTGAACTGCAAAAAAAAGCGGAACTAATGAAATCCATGCAAGAGGCCAAAGGGAAGTTTTTGGAAAAGAGAGTATTAAAAAAATTGCAGATAAAATACAAAGGGCTATTTTTCTCATTTGCTCATTTAGTTAAATGATTAAATGACATTTTTTACTATTACTTAAAAATTTCTGGTAGGGTTAGTTTGTGCTTTGCAGAATGTAAGTAATTGCTTACATTCCCACTATATTTTTTACTCCTTAATTGTTGTTCAAGTGCGTCATAAGTTATTCCGATTTCGTCTTCGTCTGTTTGGCCCGTCCAAAGCCCTGCTGTCGGCGGTTTTGTTATTATTTCTTCCGGGATTTTAAGATATTTTGCCAACCCGCGGACTTCGGATTTATAGAGGTTGCCTATTGGAAGAATGTCCGCTCCGCCGTCGCCGTATTTTGTAAAATAACCGATTGAAAGTTCCGATTTATTTCCCGTTCCTGCAACGAGGTAATTTAATTTATTGGCAAAATAATAAAGCGTAAGCATTCGCAATCTCGGTTTAAGATTTGCCTGTGCGAGTTTAGTTGCCGTCGGTAGAATTCCGATTAAATTTTTATAGATTTTGGTAAGGTCAACTGTCTCTGTTTTTAACCCGAATTTTTTTGCAACTTTTTTTGCATCTGCAATATCGGTTTTTTGCGATTGGCAGGGAAGAATTAAGCAAAGAATATTTTTTGTGCCGCCCGCTTTTTGGCACAGCAAAGAAACAACCGCAGAATCAATCCCGCCGGAAAGCCCGACGACAAATCCTGATTTTTTTGCCGATTCTAATTTCGTTTTTA
>PEVQ01000140.1 GCA_002780205.1 Elusimicrobia bacterium CG06_land_8_20_14_3_00_38_11 | reverse complement strand
TTCACTCTTTGTATAAAAATTCTGTGTTTTTCTGTGCCATTCTGTGGCTACCATTTTTTACTTTACAGAACCTTGCATACCTTTAGCCTTTGCCCAGGATGCTTCTGCGACCAGCGCATTTAATTGTGCCTGTATCGTCTGGTGTTCCTGACTCACACGGTCAGTTGAAATTATTTCCCAGTTGTCGTAAGTCATAAGACCTGAGTCATACCTGATATTTGCCTCATCATACCGCGTTCTTGAAGCCGTTAATAATTCGGATTGAACTTTTAACTGGTCTATCGCATTTGAAAAATTCGACCAGGCCGTTTCTATATCAACAACGGCCTGAGCGCGGACAGAACGCAAATTTTGATTCTCCTTTTCCAAATTATTTTTTGCTGCGGATATCGCGTAATAAGCAGCAGTAGGACCGCCGCCGAATAACGGATAGTTTAAAGTCAAACCCCAGTTGGGCTGGAAAGAATTGAAAGAAGAAGATTCGCTGCCGCCGGAACTGGACTGAGAATAATTAGCCGACAGATTCGGCCACAAGGCACTCTTTGACTGTCCGAGACCTGCCTGAGCACTTTCAACCTGTGCCTCCTGCAAGACGACATCCGGACGGGAATTCAACAAAGATTGCTCATCTTTTGGCAGGTCGCCCGGCTCTTGAATTTCTAATGTATTTGTGACGATGATAACGGTGAATTCGTCAAGTCCCAGTTGTCTGTTTAGGACTCTTTGGACCGTTCTCAAATCTCGTACGGACTTATCTAAATCGGCTTTAGCTTGCAGGAACTGCGCATTTGCCCTGAGCATATTCCCCTTGAATTCCGTGCCTGAATTATACCGCAAGGTTACCAGTTGGGCTTCCTGCTGCCGCATATTAACTATGCTTTGTGAAACCTCAATATTTTTCTGTGCGAAAAGTAATTGTGCGAATGCCACACGAAGATTAAATCGCAGCGCTGCCGAAGTTTGTTTCAGATTTGCTTCCGACTGAGCCGTAAAGGCGCGCGAAGATTTGATGCTATAAATTTGCGACCGATTGAAAAGATTGAGTCTGACCGATCCTCCGACCTGCCAATTTTCGGAATCGTTTGAGGCATTGGAATCGCTGTAACTATTTGACAGGGTTATCTGAGGGCAAAGCCCGTTGTAACTTCCGAAATATGATGCCCGGCTTGACTCAAGAGAATTCCGGGCCGCAGCCAAATCCGGATTGTAGCGTGATGCTAAAGAAACGCAATCTGACCAGGTCAGAGGAGCATTTGTATTTGGAGTTTGACCGAATCCCAATGACACGACAAATAAAATAGCCCCGCTTACTGCAGTAAAAGTTATTTTATTTTTTTCCAGTTTTCTTTTTATTCGCTTCGCTCACCCCCAATTCCCGACCCTAAAGGGTCGGCTACAAGTCGGGGGCTACATTGTGGTTTATTTTCTTCCCCTCTTAATCTGCAGAAGTTTATTCTGCTGCTCCGATGTCAAAGTATTGAAACCCTTTTCCATCGCATCAATCATAGCAAGTTTTGATGCCAACTGTAATTCTGAAATCTGCTTGATTTTTGCTTTAGCGGCAGAAAAATCCGGCTTATCCTGTTTAATGATTCCCCTTAAATCCATATGGGCAAGTTTCGTATCCGCCTGTCTTTTTATTGCATCCCGCTTAAAATCATTGCGGATTTTTTCAAGTGTTTTTACCTGTTCATCCGTTAAGTTCAGTTCCTGACGGAAATTCAGGTATCTTTTAACATTGCCGACATCTTCCCCATGCTCGCCCTTTTCTCCCATTTCGTGTCTCATTTCCTTGTCACGTCCCGTTCCTTTTTCACGGGGCATCTCCGAAAAAACCAAACCCGCGCCCAACATCAAAAAACCAACCAACAAACCCAAAAACCTTTTCATACCCCCC
>PEVQ01000055.1:2039-3595 GCA_002780205.1 Elusimicrobia bacterium CG06_land_8_20_14_3_00_38_11 | reverse complement strand
ATGGCACAGAAAAACACAGAATAATTCTGTGAAATTCTGTGTGGTTCTGTGGCCCAGTGAAGTTCTGTGAAATTCTGTGGCTGAATTACAGAACCTGCCATTTAAGGAGGAGCGATGTTGATTAATAAGAAAAAAAATACCAAAAAAGGCGGAAAAAAAACTTATGGAAAATTTTCAAAAAGGAAACAGTTTAAAAAAAGATTTTGCCGTTTTTGCGCCGACAAGATAGAAATTGATTATAAAAACGTAGGACTTCTGAAAAATTATATTTCCGACAGAGGTAAAATTTTTTCATCAAGATTTACAGGTGTGTGCGTGAAGCATCAGAGGATTTTAACAAGAGCCATAAAAAGAGCAAGAAACATTGCCATTATACCGTTTGTTAATTTGTAGTATCGGAATTCCAATAATTTTTGAAACCACGAGATTTACACACAGCAAAGCAGTGCTGCTACGCTGCAAGATTTTCACAAGAAATGTCATGCTGAATTTATTTCAGCATCTCTCAACAAGACACTGAAACGAGTTCAGGGTGACACGGAGTTTACCCCGATGTATTTCGGGGTGTCATCTGTGTTAATCTGTGTAATCTGTGGTTATGAAGTTTTTCTTGGTTATGTCTGCAATAAAAAAGGTTCTTCTATTCGCGTCTTTTTCCTTTCTTTTTTTTATGTCGGGTTTTGCGATTCCGTTTATAGGGATTTTTTTTCTGCCGCTGTCTTCGGTATCGCTTGTCATTTTATTTCTTAAAAGCGGAGTTTTATCGGGGCTCATATGTATCATTATAACAACAGCGGCAATTTATAAATTTATTCCGCACGGCATCGTTCTTTCCTTTGCTTTTTTATTATTTGTCGTCCTAAATTCGTTGTTTTTATATTCCGGAATAAAAAGAAAAAAAAGTTGTTGGCGGCTCATTGCGGATTCCTCAATTTCCGTATCGTTCGTATCCGTTGCGGTTATTTTGTCGTTTGTACTTTACGGATTTCAACTCTCATGGATAAACTCCAGAATTGCCGCCGGCATTCCGAAAAATATTGCCGCCACGTTTACGGAAATTATTACAAGAAATATTTATTCAATAACGGTAATTTTTGTTGTTATAATGGTAACCCTTTCATATATTTTTCTTTCTGCGGTATCGTCCCGATTTAATCTGAATTTAAAAAAACTTCAGCCGCTTGAGAAATGGCGACTGCCCGAAGAATTTGTATTTGCATTTATATTTTCACTTTTATTTTATATTGTTTTCAAAGATGGAAAAAGTGCCGTTCTTTTTCAGATTTCGGAGAACATTCTTAACCTGATTTTTTTTCTTTATTTCGTCGGCGGATTATCAATAGGCAAATTTTTTTTCAGCAAGTCAAAAGCGATGCTTGTCCTTTCATATATCGTTTTTATTCTATATTCGCCGTCGGCGGTATTTTTAGGTGTTTCGGATGTGTGGTTTGATTTCAGAAAGAAAGGTTCTGTAAAGTAAAAAATGGTAGCCACAGAATGACAGCCACAGAATGGCACAGAAAAACACAGAATAATTCTGTGAAATTCTGTGACAT
>PEVQ01000055.1:0-2010 GCA_002780205.1 Elusimicrobia bacterium CG06_land_8_20_14_3_00_38_11 | reverse complement strand
TTCTGTGGCTGAATTACAGAACCGAAAGAAAAAGGAGGGTGTAAATAATGAAGGTTATCTTAAAACAGGAAATTAAAGGATTGGGAAAAATAGGGGATATAAAATCCGTAAAAGACGGTTATGCCAGGAATTTTCTATATCCAAAAGGACTTGTACTTGAAGCAAACGACAGAAATCTGAAAATTATTGAGAAAGAAAAAATAAAGGCTGCTGAAATTATGAAAAATGAACTTGACTCAGCCGCCGAGTTCGCAAAAAAACTTTCATCGGTCTCAATAACGCTCCCGGTCGCCGCTGCATCCGGAGAGGAAAATAAAATTTTCGGTTCCGTCGGTCCCGCGGATATTTCAGCAGCACTTAAAACAGAAGGTTTTGATATTGACAAAAAAAATATCATGCTTGATAATCCCTTAAAAGAACTCGGGGCGTTTGATGTCGCCGTAAAAATTCACCCATCCGTTTCCGCAAAAATAAAGGTCTGGGTAGTGAAGAAAAGCAATTAAAAATGTAAAATGCAAAATTAAAAATTTAATTTTTAATTGATATTACTATGTCAAATAATAATCCGATTGATTTCGTAGTACCTCACAGTTTGGAAGCAGAGAAGGCGGTTCTCGGCTCTATGCTTATTGAGAAAGATGCTATAGAGATTGCTATGGAGATGCTTTCCGAAAATGATTTTTACGCGTCCGCTCACAAAGTAATTTTTCACGAGATAGTAAAAGTTTACGACAAAAATCAGGGCGATGTTGACATACTGATAATTTCCGAGAAAATAAAATCTGATCCGCAGGTTGAACAGTTGGGCGGCGCCGCGTATCTTGCATCTCTTATTGATACGGTTATCATCGCTTCAAATGCGGAATATTACGCAAAAATTGTCAAAGATAAGGCGATACTCCGGGAACTGATAAATGCCGGCAGAAAAATCGTCGGCGATGCGACGGGTCAGATTGACGATGTTAACGAAATTGTGGATGCCGCTTCGCAGTTGTTATTTAATATCTCCGAAAAAAAAGTAACAAAGGGTCCCGTATCCGTTTCCGACCTGGTCAAACCGACGCTTGACGCCATTGAAGAACTATCCAATAGAAAAGAACATGTCCCCGGCGTGCCAAGCGGTTTTGCGGATTTGGATAGAATAACCGGAGGTTTTAAAAAATCAAATTTCATAATAATAGCGGGCCGTCCCGGCACCGGCAAAACCTCACTCGGTATGAATGTAGCGGAAAATGCGGCGCTCCTTCACAAAAAATCCGTTTTGATTTTTTCGCTTGAAATGTCAAACGACGAACTTATGACGAGGTTTATATGCTCGCAGGCGCGGGTGTCAAGCGACCATGTGAAAAACGCCTATATTGCAAAAGATGACTGGCCAAGAATCACGACTGCCGCAGGTAAATTTAAGTCGGCAAAAATATTTATTGATGATTCTTCCGCACTCAGCGTTCTTGAAATGAAATCCCGTGCCAGACGCCTTTTGAGAAAAGAAGGGCTTGACCTTGTCATCATTGATTATCTTCAACTTATGTCGGGAAAAACTGGTCGTTCCGAATACCGGCAACTTGATGTTGCCGAAATTTCCCGCTCATTAAAAATTATGGCGAAAGATTTGCAGATTCCGGTAATAGCGCTTTCTCAGTTATCCCGTGAACCGGAAAAAAGAACGGGACAGCAGGCGGGTCGTCCTCGTCTTGCGGATTTGAGAGAATCGGGCGCTATTGAGCAGGATGCGGACTTGGTCTTGATGATTTATTGTCCCGAAATGTATAACACCAATCCGGAAGCCATTAGTTCTATTAGTTCGGCAAGCACTACCGAGATAATAATTGCAAAAAACAGGCACGGCAGAATAGGAAATATAAAATTAGTGTTTAATAAGGAATATACGAAATTTGAAAGTGCAGCAAAACGCTCTGTTTAGTCCCTAACGGGACTAATCCTTGCTTTTTCTGGCAAGATGTTTCTGTTCGTTGACGGTAAAATGAGCAATCGTAGATTGCATATGGG
>PEVQ01000166.1:2305-8422 GCA_002780205.1 Elusimicrobia bacterium CG06_land_8_20_14_3_00_38_11 | reverse complement strand
ATTTTTTCTCAATTTCTAATTTAACATTTGTTATAGAAGTTGACGCTTCGCCAATATTTGCGATACCCATTTTGACAGTATAAGCACTTGGATATGGAGTAATTAACACAATTCCACTGTTTTGTTCATTTTTTATTAAACGATATCGTATATCCAACATTTTTGCATTAATTTTCGCTTTGCCGAGAAAAAAAGACCTCAAAAAATCTACTATTTTTAAAATAACCGGAACATTTTCTAACATTCTATTGACCTTCAATAGTCCTGATTTCTTCTTCGGTTAATCCATAAAGTTTATAAACCATTTCGTCAATTTGATTGTCGGTTTTTTGGATTTCGGATTCAAGTCGTTTTCGCTCGTCGGTAATTTTATCGCCGAATTTTTGCAGTTGCTTGTTTAAATCAAGCATTTTTTGAGCGAGCAGAACTAAATCATCATGTAGTTTCTTTTCTGGAAGTTTGGAAAAATTTATTTTACGAATAGGAAGTTGTTTTAACATACTCTGGGTTATCGCAATATTAGACGAGATACTTTTTATAAAAAAATTTAAAAGAGTTGAATTGAGTATAGCAAGAACATATTTGATATTATAATTTTTTTCTTTTGGTAGAAGTATGTTGTCTTGTAAAAGATAAAATTGATTATTATCATATGTAGATATTATTTGTTTTCCTGTAATCATACGCATTAATAATTTTTCAGGGACTTCAAATAACTGTGCATCTTTAGGAGCAGCACATTGTCTTTTTTTCATTAAATCAGGTCTATACCAAACCCATTCTCCGTTCCAGACATATGAATATCTACCTATATTTCTGCCTCTTAATAATTTTCTATCGTCATTATTCTGTTTGCTATTTCTCAAATATTTTTTATCATCTCCTGTCCGCAAACCACCAACAATTTTTACTATTTGGGGAAGTTGAGAAGATAAATTTAATACTTTAGATATTATTTTATATTTTTCAGTATTCAGAGAAACATCAAATGTATAAAATTTCTTAAAAGAATCTTGTGGTATTTTATTTATCTGTTTGGGTAATTCATCAGGACTAAAATATTTTTCGTGAAATATAGTGTGCTTCTTCTTAGCCAACTTTCTAACAACCATAATTAGCGGTTCTACTACTGCATCTTGGAAAACCTTAATATTTGAATCAAATGTGACAATTTTTTCAATTACACAATTATCCAAAATGAACTTGCGAGTTGACAAAAAACTAGGAAGTTGTAACCAAGTATTTGGTAAAATAAAACCTAAATATCCATTATTTTTTAAAAGAATAATTGCTTTTTGAATAAAAAATGAAAAGATATCGGAATGATTAGTGTCTGTTAAATATTTTTTCCAATAAAAATCTCTTTCTTTATCATCTGTAATATTTCTAGATTGTACATACGGAGGGTTGCCGATGATGATGTCAAAACCGTTTTGGGATTCTTCACTACGAGGTTCTTCACTGCGTTCAGAATGACAGGCGGGATTCTTCGGCTTCGCCTCAGAATGACGGATAAATGGAAACTCTTCTTCCCACTTAAATGCTTTGTTGCCGGCGATTTTTGGGTCGTCAATAAGCGAGTTGCCACACCTGATATTTTTTAACATCGGCAGGCGTTCACGGGTGTAAAGCGTTTTTAATAACAGGTTCATCTGGGTAATTTCTACCGCCTGCTTGTCAAGGTCAACTCCGTAAATATTGTTTTGTAATATTTCCGGTTTTCTAACGCCGCCCAACTCGCCAGCCCAGTATTTTACCAATTCGTCAAACGCTCTTATTAAAAACGAACCGCTTCCGCAGGCGGGGTCAAGGATTTTGATTTTTTGAACCGTTTTCGGTTTTGCGGTTTTCAGTATTTCACCGACGGTGTTTTTTACTATATAATCAACGATATAAATCGGCGTGTAATAAATTCCCTGCTCTTTTCTGTGCTGGTGGGTTTCTTTCAGTTTTGCCGTTGCGGATGTTTTTTTCAGAATATGTCCGAGATACTGCTCGTAAATACTGCCTAAAACATCAGCATTGATTGCGCCGAAATCGTAATGAATGTTTCCGTCTTGCGTCTGATACAATGATAGAATAATTTCTTCCAAAACATCATTATCAATCGTTAATTTTTCGCAGAGATGCGGTTCAAAAAGTTTTGAATTGTAGCCGTCGTCAAAATCACGGAATATTTTTTTAAGTTCGTCGCCTAAACTTTGTTTTTTGTTTCTTACTGCGGAAAGCAGATGGTTTTGTTCTATGCCTCTGTCCTCGCAGGTTCTTATAAAAATAAGACGGTCAAGCATTCGTTGAATCGCTTCGTCAAGTTCCGTTTCCGAAATTTTGTTTAATCGCGGATACTTCTGAATATTTTTAGTAAGTTTTTCTCTTGCTTTTAACAAGTCGTCAAGTATCTGTTTTGAGACGGGTTGCTTTTTTGTTTTCTTCCCGAATTTTTCGGACCATTTATCAAGTTGGCCCGACAAAATACTCTCTTTGCTTAACAGCCATAAAGAATCAAAATCGGCAATGTAATCAGTGCAGGTTAAATTGAGTGCTTTTGCCTTGTCAAAATCTTCTTTCCATTCGGCATTGTAAAGTTTAAGACCTTCAAAATCGGTGAGGACTGCCCATTGAACGCCTTTATGCCAGGAATAATTTATTGCTTGTTTAATATATTCGGAATTGTTGAGGTCGGCTTTCAGCGGTTTTGCTTCAACAAAAAATTTTACGATACCACCTAATTTGAAAGAGTAATCAACCCGTCCGCCGGAAATTGAATCCTCGGCGCTGACCTCATTGGAATTTTCCACATCCCAGCCCAAAGCACGAAACAACGGAAGAATGAAATCCTTTTTGGTCATTTCTTCCTTGTAGTCATTTATTCTACCGTCGGTTTTTACCGTTTCATATTTTTGAATTAATTTTTTGATTTCTGATTTTGCGGTTTCTTTATTCATAATTTAATGTATAGGAATTTCAATGTCGAGATTCTTCGGGCTTCGCCCTCAGAATGACATCTTCTGTTACCTTTTACTTTCCGCAGCATTTCTTGTATTTTTTTCCGCTTCCGCACGGGCAGGGGTCGTTTCGGCCGATTTTTTTTGGAATGGTTGCAACTGTCTGTTGGGGCTTCTGGAACGGTTGTGATTGTTTCAGAGTCGGAAATTGTCCGCTTGATATTGAAATCGGTTGCGGTCTGAATCTCGGCTGTGGCATAACCTGGACCCTGAAAATATATTCAACCGTTTCCCCTCGGATGCGGTCCATCATCATTATAAAAAGCGAAAGCGATTCTTTTTTATATTCAACCAGAGGGTCTTTTTGCCCGTAAGCCCGGAGCCCGACACCCTTACGCAACTGGTCCAAATCGTAAAGATGATTTTTCCAAGCGTTATCAATAACCTGAAGCATTACCTGTCTTTCTATGTTTTCAAGAATTTCTTTTGTAAATTCAGATTCCCGCTGGTTGTAGATATTTTTTATTTTTTCCGTTAATAATTCCTTGAATGATTCCTGATTAAGTGCGACCGAATCCTCTTTTGATAATTTCAGGTTAAGCCCGAAAGTTCTGTTGAGCCAAACCAAAATTGTATCCATTTCCCAGTTTTCAGGATATATTTTTTTCGGGCAGTAAATTTCAAGTTTTTCGTCAACCGTCTCATCTATCATTTCCCATATTTTTTCAGAGACATTCGTCCCTTCCAAAATAGAATTTCTTAAAGTGTAAATTACTTCGCGCTGCTTACTCACTACATTGTCGTATTCAAGAAGATTTTTTCTTATTTCAAAATTCATCTCCTCAACTTTTCGCTGTGCGTTTTCAATAGCGCGGGAAACAAGCGGATGTTCTATGACCTCGCCTTCTTTCATTCCCAATTTTTCCATAATAGGAGAAATTCTGTCCGAGCCGAACAGCCGCATAAGTTCATCTTCCAATGATAGAAAAAATCTTGATGAACCCATATCGCCTTGCCTTCCGCCGCGGCCTCTTAACTGATTATCAATTCTTCGCGCTTCGTGTCGTTCTGTGCCGAGGATGTGTAGTCCGCCTAATTTTTTCACTTCTTCCTGTTCTGCTGCATCCGACGGGTTTCCGCCTAAAACAATATCGGTTCCCCGTCCTGCCATGTTTGTCGCAACGGTGACTCCTTTTTTTCTTCCTGCCTGTGCGATGATTTGTGCTTCTTGCTCATGATATTTTGCATTCAGTAACTGATGAGGCACACCGCGTTTTTTCAGCATAGCGGAAAGTTTTTCATTTTTTTCTATTGAGCGCGTTCCGACTAATACCGGCCTGCCTAATTTATAAAGTTCTTCAATTTCATTTAAGATTGCCTCATATTTTTCCCTTTCGGTTCTGTAAATTAAATCCGGAAAATCTTCGCGCCTCATCGGTTTATTGGTCGGTATTTCAACGACGTCTAATTTGTAGATATGCCAGAACTCGCCCGCTTCCGTCATTGCGGTGCCTGTCATTCCTGCAAGTTTTTTATAAAGTTTGAAAAAGTTCTGGTAGGTAATTGTTGCAAGTGTCTGGTTTTCTTCCGCGATTCTTAAATTTTCTTTTGCTTCAACTGCCTGGTGAAGTCCTTCGGACCAGCGACGACCCGGCATCAAGCGGCCCGTAAATTCATCAACAATTATTACTTCGCCCTCTTTAACGACATAATCAACATCCCTTTTGAAAAGATTGTGCGCTTTCAACGCCTGATTTATATGATGGACCCATTCCGACTGAACATCGTCGTAAAGATTTTTTATTCCGAGCATTTTTTCACACTTTGACACGCCCTGTTGAGTAAGTGTTGCGGTATGATTTTTTTCGTCAATGATGTAGTCAAATCCGACGGACAAATCAACCCCCTGGTATTTTGCGTCAATCTCTTCCGCCTCAGTTATAAATTTTCCTTTGAGATGAGGCATCACCCGGTTTATGATGTAATACTTGTCGGTTGATTCTTCGGCAGGACCCGAAATAATCAAAGGTGTTCTCGCTTCGTCAATCAAAATTGAGTCAACCTCGTCCACAATCGCATAATTAAGTTCGCGCAAGACCCGTTCTTCTTTTGAGCGTTTCATATTATCGCGAAGATAATCAAATCCGATTTCCGAGTTAGTTACGAATGTGACATCGCATTGATACATTTTTTTTCTTTCTTCGTCGGATATATCATGCTGAAGATACCCGACGCTTAAACCCAAAAATTCATAAACGGGTCCCATCCAGAAACGGTCTCTTTTTGCGAGATAATCGTTGACGGTAATTATATGAACGCCTTTTCCGGAGAGTGAATTAAGGTATGTCGGAAGTGTTGCAACGAGTGTCTTTCCTTCGCCGGTTTTCATTTCGGAAATTTTTCCCTGGTGGAGAATTATTCCCCCTATGAGTTGGACATCAAAATGTCGCAGTCCGATTGTCCGTTTTGACGCCTCGCGCACGACGGCAAATGCTTCGGGCAATATTTGTTCGGCGGTTTCGCCCCGTAAAAGACGGTTTTTAAATTCATCCGTTTTCAGTTTGAGCGAATCATCGGATAACTTTTTAATTTCTTCTTCAAAAGAATTTATCTGAGAAATAATCGGCAATATTTTTTTTATATCCCTTTCCGATTTTGTGCCGAAAATTTTTCTGAAAATGTAGTTTAACATAATTCTTTTAACCACAAGATTTTCACAGATGATACAAAGTGTCACCCAGAGTGAAATGAAGGGTCTCTACTTTAACACCGAGATTCTTCACTTCGCTACGCTTCGTTCAGAATGACTGTTCATATGGTGTCATGCTGAGTGAAACGAAGCATCTCGTTTTTGAGATTCTTCGGCTTCGCCTAAGAATGACATTTCTTGTATTAATCTTGTGGTTCCTTAATTCTTATTTTACAAAATTTTAGAAAAATTGCAAATAAAAAAAACCAACCCAGATATTATCGGGGCTGGTTTTTATTTTTTATATGTTCATTAGACCTTTTTTACATTTGCTGCTTTAGGACCTTTATCAGAATCCACAACATCAAATTCTACTGCATCGCCTTCAGCTAACGATTTGAATCCATCGCCACCAATAGCAGAAAAGTGAACGAACACATCGCCTGAACCATCGTCTTTCGCTATGAAGCCGTAACCTTTGGA
>PEVQ01000166.1:0-2200 GCA_002780205.1 Elusimicrobia bacterium CG06_land_8_20_14_3_00_38_11 | reverse complement strand
AATTATACAAAAATAAAAAAACTTGTCAAGTAAAAAATGCGATTTAAAAATTTATTTTTCCTAAGGTAAGGCATTAAAGTTTAATGATGTTTTTTTTGCCGTTTGGTAATCATTAATTTTTCTTCTTTAAGAAGTTTTAATTTTTTATTAAGTCCGCCCGAATATCCGCCGAGGATTCCGTTTTTTCTGATGACTCTGTGGCAGGGGACTTGCGGTGCGAACGGATTTTTTGCAAGTGCGTTTCCAACGGCTCTGGCTGCTTTTGGTTTCCCTATTAGTCGGGCGATTTCAGAATAAGTGGACAAATGTCCCAATTTGATTTTCAGACATTCAAGCCAAACCTTTTTGTAAAATTCCGGATAGTTAGAATTTTTAATTTTTAATTTTAGAGATTGCGGAGACTGTTCCGAGTGATACGAGGAATCTCTCGCTATGACATTTCTGCGTTTATCGGAGCCAGCCCCCGAGTGATTCCATCGGGGGTACGTCTGCGGTTTCGTTTTAATTTTAGACATTAGACATTGGACTATTTGACTATTCTTTTGTATCTTTTGTCTTTCGGATTATCTGAAATATGAATGCAACCCGTATCATCAACGAAATACCAGACCTGCTTGTCCGATTTGTGTTTCTGGTAATTTTTTAAGACATTTTCTACATAATTCTGCGTTTCCTTGTATGGCGGAATTTTTTTCCCGTATTTTTGGACAGCATTCGGCCCGGCGTTATATCCGGCGAGGGCAAGTTTAGAGTCGCCGAATTTCCGATGCATATAATTAAGATATTTTGTCCCACCTTCTATGTTTTCTTCAACATTATTTAGATTAACTTTCAGTCCATCTGCCGTCCGTGGCATAAGTTGCATGAGTCCAACAGCACCTTTTGATGAGACATCGTTCGGATTGAAATTTGATTCCGCCTCAATCACCGCCTTGACAAATGCAGGGTCAAGATTATATTTGTCGGCATAAAAGTGTATAAGCGGGTCGTATTCGTAATTTATTTTTTTCTCTTTTTTTTCGGCTTTCTTCGTATTTTTCATTTTTTGAACAAAGTGCTTGTCTGTATTGTCGGATTTCTGTTTTCCTGTATATTTTACCGATTTAATTTCTTTTTTGGAAAACATAATAGACCATTTTTTCGTCTCAACGGTATAATTTCCGGTTTCGTTTATGGTAATATTTCCTTTAACCTGTTTTTCGTTTTTTAATATAATTATTCCTTCTCTTGCAAAAATTAAAGAACACAGATTAACACAGATTAAAAACCAGATTAACGCAGATTTTTTTCTTAACAATTTGTGATATGAAATAGCAAATCTGTGGGCTTCGTCTCTGACATATTTTATTAAATTGAGTGCCAACGAGTTTTTCGGTAAAATTACGGGCTGCGGATTTTTCGGTAAAAACAATTTTTCTTCTTTTTTTGCAATTGAGATTATTTTCGGAATTTTTTTGTTACTCTGACAAAAGTCGGGACATTTTCCAAGTTCATTTAGAGCGGAACTTAATTGTCCTTTCCCGCCGTCTATTACTATTAAATCCGGCGCTGCCGTCTTTGAAGCAAGCGAGCCGCAAAATCTTCTTTTTATAACTTCGCTGAGCATTGCGAAATCGTCTATTAGACCTTTGACAGTTTTTATCCGAAATCTCCTGTATTCTTTTTTATCGGATTTGCCGTCGGTAAAAACTACCATAGAACCGACCGCAAATTTGCCCGAAATGTTTGATATGTCAAAGCCCTCAATCCTTTTTATTTTTTTTCCCAGCAAGTCAGACAAATCTTTTATGTGGGCATCTCTGTCCGCATTGATTAAAATATCTTTAAGAGTTATTTCTTTTATGTTGATTTTTTCAAGCGTGTTTTTTATCGCAAAAATCATATCTCTAATTTTTGCCGCTTCTTCAAATTGCAATTTTTTTTTAGCGGCGGTCATTTCTTTTTCAAGCGATTTCAGAAGTTCTTGATTTTTGCCGCGTAAAAACATTATCACATTAGCAACAATGTGATGATATGATTTTTCGTCAATCTTTCTGATACACGGCGCCTGGCATTTTTTTATAAAATAATAAAGGCATTCTTTTTTCCGTTTTTCAAGATTGTATTTGCATGGTCTCAGCCCGAAAATTTTCCGGGTAATTCTCATTGTTTTTCTCATATCGGAACTGTCGGGATAAGGTCCGAAATATGTTCCGCCGTT
>PEVQ01000131.1:6640-15172 GCA_002780205.1 Elusimicrobia bacterium CG06_land_8_20_14_3_00_38_11 | reverse complement strand
TACGGATGTAAAGTATTTTATGCTCCCCTTAGTAACTGCCCTATATGTGATAAAAATGCCTCAAAATTACTTTTTAAAATTCGAGAAAATCTTATGCAAAAAGATGTATTCAACATCGTTCAATGTCAGCAATGTAAATTAATTTATGTGAATCCACAGCCAGATGATATTTCTATTTATTATTCTCCTGAGAAATATCATGGATTTTTTATTCCTGATTCTCATCGTAAAATAATTGAAACCGAAACAAATGTTTTTATAAAAGTTAAGAATATCCTTAAAAAAATAACTCTGTCAATACATTATGGATACTTTCAAAACACAAAGAAACAAGGTTTAAATAAATTTTTGAAATTCATTACCTTTCTATTGAAATATAGGTTTAATTGGATTTTCCCAAAATATCGTAAAAACGGAAAAATACTTGATGTAGGCTGCGCTGGCGGAGATTATTTGAAAAAACTTCAAGAATTAGGTTGGGATGTTTGGGGGGTAGATATTTCGGCAGAATCTATAATTTATGCAAAGCAAGTATTGGGATTGACTAATGTTTATACAGGCGAGTTTGAAACCATGGAATTACCAAAAAATTATTTCGATGTTGTTACTTTCAACGGAGTTTTTGAACACATGCAAAATCCGACAAAGTGTTTAACAAAATGTCATGATGTTCTTAAACCCGGTGGAGAAATTATATTGACTCTTCCATCTGTAGACGGATGGGATTGCAAACTTTTTGGTAAGTTCTGGTGCTGGTGGGAAGCTCCGCGCCATCTGTTTTTTTATTCAAGAACAACCATAAAGAATTTGTTAAACAAAAATTCATTTGAGGTAAAAAGCATAGAATATTCACCGGAAGCAAATTCATTTCTTTACAGTCTTACTGGATTTTTGTCAAACATTCTGAGAAAAAGAGCAAACAAAGTATTATACGCTGTAATTGTTAAAAACCGTATTCTTTATTATTTGTTGCTTCCAGTGGGACTTTTTTTCAGCAAGCTCAAAATGACATCTACCATGACTGTCATAGCGGTAAAAAAATAATATGAGAATAGCGCTTGACATAAATGGAATCTTTGGAAAAAGCGGACTTGGACAGCATGTAAAACTGTTAGTCAAAAACCTCGCTTTGATTGACAAGGAAAATGAATATCTCTTGTATACGCATTTTTGGGCAAAAACGAGTCAAATCAAAGCCATTGAAACGCCTGAATCCAAGAACTTTAGATTTGTGCATCATAATGTTCCGGAAACATTTCTTCTTCTGGCAGATTTCAAATTTAATCTGGGCATTACAGAAAGATTTTTAACCGGACACGGGGTTGAAATATATCACGGAACCGGCAACATAGTTCCGAAATTTAAAAAGATAAAAACGGTTTTGACCATTCACCACTATTATCCGGTTGAAGGACCCCTCACTCCATCCGGTCTGAACTGGCGGGAAAAGTTCTACTTTAGATGCACGGATTATTCCATACCCGTGGCGGATTTCATAATCACCGACTCGGCAAGCACCAAATCGGAAATAATAAGGAAATTTAATGCGCGGGAAAACCGAGTGGCAGTGATATACCCCGGACCACCCGATGCCGCATACCGTCCTCTTGAAAAGAACCAAAGCGGAAAATACATATTGTTTGTTGGTCCAATAAATGAAAGGAAAAATCTCCCGCGATTTCTGGAAGCGTATTCTATACTTGTAAAAAAAGGATTAAAACATAATTTGTTTATAGCAGGAACAGGAAAAGATAACTATATGAACCTGATTAAAAAACTCTGCTCGGAACTCAAAATACAGGACAGGATTGTTTTCACAGGAAAAATTTCACCCCAAGAGGTGGTTCATTTCTATAATAACGCCGAATTTCTGGTTTATCCTTCTCTGTATGAAGGATTCGGCTATCCTCCGCTTGAGGCAATGGCCTGCGGATGCCCCGTGGCAGCATCCAACGCGACCTCAATTCCGGAAATAACAGGAGACGCCGCCGTTTTATTTGACCCGTATAACGCGGAAGAAATAGCGCAGGCAATGGAAAATCTTTCAAAAGATTCTGATTTAAGACAGGAATTAATTAAAAAAGGTTTTGAACAGGTGAAAAAATTTTCATGGGAAAAAACAGCAAAACAAACATTAGATGTTTACAAAAAGGTCTTGGGAAAGTAATATGCGATTTCAAGAAAACTGCATAGCCACAGAATTTCACAGAATTTCACAGAATTTCACAGAATCTTTCTGTGTTTTTTCTGTGTCCATCTGTGGCAAGGTGTTTATACTTTCCTGTGCTTTAAAAAATACTGTTGACAAATTTAATCTCGCATGAAGCACTCTGCTTTCTCTGAAGAGCCATGATTGAGCCGCTTTTTTCAGTAATCGTCACTACATATAATAGAGCAAGACTTCTATATCAATGTCTGAAAAGTTTATCATTGCAAACTTTCACTGATTATGAAGCGTTTATAGTTGACGATGGCTCAACCGATGAAACTTGTATGGTCTTTAAAAAATTCTCTTACAAAAAAAACTGGAATTTTATACAACTTGAAAAAAATCACGGTCAATTTTATTGCAGAAATCTTGCAATTAAAAAATCAACTGGGAAATATGTGACTTTTCTTGATTCAGATGACCTGTGGTTACCTCAGCGATTAGAAAAATTTGCAGAGCTTATTGAAAGAAATCCTACTGCAGGATTTGTCTTTTCTAACGGATACATTATGCAAAATGATATAATAATTGGAAAATTTTTTTATGAAGATAGAAAAATTCCAACAGGTAAACTGTCACCTTATATGGCAATATCAAATTACTGGTTATCATATGTTACAACGAATGTTGCATTTATTCGAGATGCAATAGATAAAGTTGGCTATTTCAGAGAAGATATGAGCCATCTTGAAGATATGGAACTTTATGTGAGAATTTTGAAATATTATGAAGTTGATTGTATTCGCCAACCACTTTCCGTCTACAGAATTCACTCTGCTATTATAGGTAAAAACCAAAGAAGTTTAACACTTCAGTGGGAAAAGGGTATAGAAGATTTTTTAATTACGCTACAAACTGCTCAGCCACCAGATGAAATCAAAACCTTGCTGAAAGAATTTGTTTACTATAATCAGGCAGTGGTTTTTATAAAAAATGCTTATGGCAAGAATGCAAGAAAATACTTGAAAGAAATAAAACCAAACTTAAAAATAATTTTGGTTTATCTGTTTTCATTCACGCCGAAATGGATAATTTCAATCTTGCGATTTCTATATAAAAAATATAGAATATTAAAGTTGAAATTCCTGAGTTCAGAAGAATATAGACAGGTTGAAAAATGGTTAAAGGGGGAAATTAAAAAATGAGAATTTTAGTAACAGGTGGTGCTGGGCTTGTTGGTAGTCATACAGCAGAATTTTATGCAAATCGTGGCGATGAAGTAATAGTGCTCGACAACTTAATGCGGTCACAAATTTTTGGCTATTCTAAAAAAACTGTTAAGTTCAACTGAAATTATCTCGGAAATTACTCAAATATTAAACAAATCAAAGGTGATGTCCGTAATAAAGAAGATGTAATGAAAACAATCAGTGATGGTGTAGATGTTGTTATTCATACTGCCGGTCAACCGGGTGTACCATCATCTGTAAGAATACCCAAGGAGGACTTCAGCATAAACGCTTATGGCACACTAAATGTCTTAGAATGTACAAGAAAAGTTTCACCAAAAGCAGCTTTTATTTATTGCTCAACAAATAAAGTTTATGGTGAAAATGTAGATAAAATTCTATGGAATATTGGTGGAGGACCTAAAAACACAACTTCGTTATTAGAATTTCTTGATGTACTTGATAAAAAACTTGGGTTACGCCCTAAAATAACTTTTTCCAACTGGCGTCCGAGCGATCAAAAAGTTTATATTTCTGATATAAATAAAATCAAAAAGAACTTAACTGGCAAGTGAAAACTTCTTTTGACGCAGGAGTAGATAAATTAATCTTATGGGCAAAAGAAAAGAAGGATATATTCTAATAACAATATTTCTTGTTGCATTTATTATTCGTTTGGGTTATTTACTATTCATCTTTGGATTAGAAAACGTACCTGATGCTGATTCATATCAGTACAATGAATATGCTACAAACCTAATTATAAAAAATGTTTATGTTGACAACAACAATAATTATAGTTTCCGTTCCCCGGGGTATCCTTTTTTTCTGGCGGGTACTTATTCAATTTTCGGACATTCTTACCCGGTAGTAAAGATAATTCAGTTAATATTAAGCGCTTTGACCTGTATAATTATTTATTCGATTGCCCGAGAAATGTGTAATGAAAAAGTTGCTATGTTTTCAGGATTTTTTTCCTGTATTTATTATGGTTTATTTGAAATGCCGTCTCATATTTTGTCTGAAACATTGTTTACATTTTTATTATGTATTTCAATACTATTTTTTTTGAAAATAGGTAAGAAAAAAAATTATAAAATTTATGCTTCTGTTTTTCTTGCCTTAGCGACCTTAACCCGACCGATTACACTTATTTTTCCATTTTTTGTTTTTGTTTGGCTATTGCTTAAATACAAATTAGATATTGCAATTAAAAATTTCATCACCATAATTTTTGTTTTCGGAATTACAATTTTACCATGGACTATAAGAAATTATTCTGTTCACCATAAATTTGTTCCTGTAAATATCCAATCTGGTTTCGATTTCTGGGCATCAAATAACAGTGAATCCAAGGGACAATGGAATCCGTCCAATTTGAATTATGAAAAATATAAAAACTTCTCGGAATTTGAAAGAGATAAACAATATTTCAGGGAAGGACTCAAATTTTTAAAAAGCCAGTCACCTTTACAAAACATTAAATTGCTATCTTTGAAAATTGGTTCATTTCTGTATCCATTCTTACCTGGATATGATTTAACTTATGGTTTTATTTTACCATTTTGGTTAATTGGAATGGTTTTGATAGTTAAAAAAGAAAATTATCAATATATATTTTTATTTTTTGTAGTTCTATTATTTTTTATAATAACAATTATTTTCTATGGTAGTCCGCGATTTAGAAGTCCTATGTCACCTTTTGTTATTATATTTGGCGCTGTTGGAATAAACTATGTTTATCAAAAGATTAAGTCACTTATGCATCGTATTCTATTTTTTAGTTTTTGGCTTTTGGTAAATTGTCTTATATTTCGTTTTTTCGAACCAATTCGTTTAATCCTTAGAACAATACGAAGTTAATTCAGGAGTATGGTTTATTATGTGCGGAATAGTCGGAATTTATAATTTCGGAAATAACAGACCTGTTGAGAGAGAAAAACTTACACAGATGTGTAATATTATCAGACACCGCGGACCTGACTCTGACGGGTTTTTTTTAAACAATAATATCGGCTTGGGCATAAGACGGCTTGCGATTATTGATTTACAGACGGGAAATCAACCGATACATAATGAGGATAATAAAATCTGGACGGTGCTCAATGGTGAAATTTACAATTTTTTGGAACTGCGTCAACAACTTGAAAAAAAACATAACTTTTATACAAAGACAGACACGGAGGTTATAGTACATTTGTATGAGGATTACGGCGAAAAATGCGTTCAATATCTGCGAGGTATGTTTGCTTTCGCTATATGGGATGAAAAAAATAAAAAACTTTTTATAGCAAAAGACAGGGTTGGAAAGAAACCGCTTTATTATACATCACATAACGGGTCATTTGTTTTTGCGTCGGAAATAAAGTCAATTCTTGAATATCTTCAAAAAACACCTGAAATTGATTTTGAGGCAATTGACCTTTTTTTAACTTACCAGTATATTCCATCGCCGAAAACGATTTTTAAGAACATAAAATCACTTTTACCCGCCCACATTCTTACCTGTGATAAAAATGGGGACATAGAGACAAAAGAATACTGGAATCTGGATTTCACAAAAAAAACGAATTTGTCTTTTGATAATGCTTGCACGGAAACAAAAAATTTGTTGATGGAAGCGACGAAACTGCGGATGATTTCGGATGTGCCGTTGGGTGCATTTTTATCCGGCGGGGTTGATTCCAGTATTGTCGTCGGACTTATGAGCCAACTTTCATCACAACCGGTAAAAACATTTTCCATTGGCTTTGAAGAGGCGGACTTTTCGGAATTAACTTATGCGAAAATTGTCGCAAACCATTTTAAGACCGACCATCATGAATTTATCGTTAAACCCAATTTTATAGAAATTCTTCCGAAACTTGTCTGGCATTACGGTCAACCCTTTGCAGATTCATCGGCACTACCTTCATATTTTGTTGCAAATGAGACGAAGAAACATGTAACCGTTGCCTTAAATGGTGACGGCGGCGACGAGACATTCGGCGGATATTTACGATACAAAGCAATGAAGGGCTCATTATATTTTGCTTTCCCGTTTCAAATTCTCGGAAAAAAAATTACGGAAAAACTTTCTTCCCTTGTACCTTTCAAAGACAAAAAATACTTCAGATACCTAAGACGACTCGTTTCAGCACTCTCTGAACCGCCGGAATTAAGAAATATACAATGGCATCGCTTTTTTTCAAATGAAGCAAAAGAAAAATTATATACTGACAATATGAAAAAAATTTTGTATAATAACGCTTACGATTATTTGACCGCTCTTTTTGAAAATGCTCCGGCTAATAATATAATGGATAGGGTTTTTTACACGGATTTGAAAGCATATTTGCCGGAGTGTCTTTTGGTAAAAATGGACATTGCATCAATGGCAAACTCGTTAGAGGCAAGAAGCCCGTTTTTAGACCATAAAGTTTTGGAGTTTTCCGCATCATTACCGTCGGCATGGAAACTTCACGGTTTGACTACAAAATATATCCTTAAAAAATCGTTTAACGATTTTTTACCGAAAGAAATTTTACACAGAGGCAAAATGGGATTCGGAATTCCTGTTGGAAAATGGTTTCGTAATAACTGGAAAAATTATTACAGAGAAATTGTTTTATCACAAAAATCAATAAATCGCGGATATTTTGAGAGGGAAACAATAGAACAAATGTTCTATGAACATATTTCCGGCAAACGAGACCACGGCTACCGTCTATGGGCACTATTGATGTTAGAGTTGTGGCATAACGTCTATATCGACGGCAAAAATGTTTAAAATGAAACTACAAAAAACATATATTCTATTGTTTATTTTCCTGTTTGCTTTGATAATAAGATTGGGTTATGTTTTACTGTTTTCCGGCGGATTGAAATACATAGATAGCCCGGATTCTATTGAATATAATAATTATGCCGTAAATTTGATTGACGGCAATGGGTATCGGAACGGAGAAATGCGAAGTTTCCGGCCGCCCGGTTATCCGTTCTTTCTTGCGGGCATTTATATTTTGTTCGGGCACTCTTATCCGGCCGTAAAAATAATACAAGTAGTGTTGAGTGCCTTTACGTGCGTAATTATTTTTCTGATCGGTTCCGAAATCGGAGGCAGAAGAATTGCCGTTTTTTCGGGGTTTTATTCGTGTATCTTCTATAGTTTATTTGAAATGTCATCGCATGTTCTCTCTGAAACGCTATTTACTTTTCTGCTGTGCATCTCAATATTATTTTTTTTGAAAATGGATAAATCCCTTTTTTATAAAATCGGCGCGCCTGTATTTCTTGGTTTAGCCACTCTAACCCGTTCTTCGACGCTGATTTTTCCTTTTTTTATTTTTATTTGGTTCGTTATGAAATATCCATTGAAAAAAGCGGCAGTAAATTTTCTATTAACTGCCGTTATCTTCTTCGGAATACTAACGCCATGGACTATAAGAAACTATATGGTTCATCATGCGTTTGTTCCAATACATATTCAAGCCGGACTGGTCTTTTGGGGTGCCAATAATCCCATCGCCGGAGGTAAATGGAATGAACACGGTCCGAACTGGGAAAAATACAGTCAGATGTCCGAACTCGAAAAAGATAATGGGTATTTCAAGGAAGGTTTGACGTGGCTGAAAAGTCAACCTCCTTTTCCGCTTATAAAATTGTATGTATTAAAAACTTGTGTTTTCTTCTATCCGTTTTTCGCTTTACCCGATTCAGGATATGACATAACATACGGTCTTATTTTGCCTTTTTGGATTTTGGGTATGTATGGTTCAATCAAATCAAAAGACAAGCAAAGCCTTTTGTTGTTTTCTGTAATCCTCGTATTTTTTGTGACCACTCTGATTTTTTATACAAACGAACGTCTTAGAAGCCCGATTTGTCCTTTCGTAATAATTTTTGCAGCTATCGGAATATATTTTATTTCCGACAAACTCAGGATGAAAAATCATAATTACCATTTTTTTGCCGCGTGGAGCATACTTAACATTCTGATTTATCTTTATTCGGAACCCATTCATTCGACAATAATAGCAGCGCTTAAAAAAATAAGGGGATTATAAAAATTATTTTTTTTTGGGGGGGGGGATTCAATAGTTATCGCCGGAAAATCGAAATGAAATTTTATCATCGGATAATATTATTATTTTTAATTTCAACGTCGGTTTGTCT